>CAJWMA010000092.1 GCA_913042995.1 uncultured bacterium
CGATCCGCCGAAGGGTATGGGCTACATCGTCCGTACTGCGGGGGAGGAAGAGACCGCCGAGCTGCTCAAGAAAGATTTTGACGGCCTGATGGCCTCATGGACCGATATTGTTGAAAAGGTGCGTACCAGGAGGACTCCGACCCTGCTGTTCCAGGAGTCCGACCTCGTCACGCGCTCTTTGAGAGATCTTTTCGATTCCAGCGTAGAGGAGATCCTGATCGACGAAGCGGCCGTTTATGAGCATGGAAAGGATTTCCTGCTGGGCGTGATGCCCCAGGCGGCCGAACGTTTGAAGCATTATACCGGTAAGACTCCCCTGTTCACCAAGTTTGGTATTGAACAGCAAATAGAGCGTATATACAATCGCCGGATTCAACTGCCAAGTGGCGGGTGGATCATACTCGAACAGACGGAGGCGCTGGTCTCTGTCGATGTTAATTCCGGCAAGTATCGTGATGAGGAGGATCTAGAGTCTACTGCGCTTAAAACGAATCTCGAGGCGGCTGAAGTCATCTGCCAGGAGCTGCGCTTGAGGGATCTCGGCGGGCTCGTCGTTATCGATTTTATCGATATGGAAAAGATGCCCAACCGCAGAGAACTTGAGCAGGCCGTGAAAAAGCACCTCAGCAAGGACAAGGCCAAGAGCTGGATTACGCGGGTCTCCCGGTTCGGGATCATCGAGATGACCCGGCAGCGGGTTCGGCCGAGCTTCGAGAGTTCCAACCATGTCGCCTGCTCCTGCTGCGAGGGGACGGGCTGGGTGAAATCACCTACGAGTGCCGGTATCGAGATCTTGAGACGGCTGCGTGGAGAACTGGGACAAAGACAGAAGAAGACTTGCGAGATTACCACCGGGCCGGATGTTACCAAGTACCTCTGTACTGACAGGGGAGAGCTCCTGGCCAATTTTGAAAAAGACTACAATAAGAAGATTGTAGTGAAAAATGATCCGAAGCTCGGGTCAGACAAATATACAATCAGGTATAAGTAAAACCGTCTATTGCAGGAAAGTAGTTCGATGGAAGCCATATTTCGCGACGGAGGTCGCCAGTATCGTGTGCAGCAGGGAGAGACTCTCGAGGTAGATTACCGAGAGGCCGAGGCTGGCAGTACGATTGAATTTAACGAGGTTCTCTTTGTCGGCGATGAGTCGGGCTCTCCCAAGGTCGGGGCTCCGTTGGTTGAGGGAGCGAAGGTTGTGGGGAAGGTCCTCGGCGACGTCAAGGGCAAGAAATTGATCATTATGCACTTCCGCCGGCGTAAGAATTCACGCAGGCGTGTCGGGCATCGTCAAAAATACATCCAGGTCCAGATCGAGAAGATCGAAGCCTGATTTCGCCAAAGGAAGGTTGAGGATCCATGGCACATAAAAAAGGACAGGGCGCTTCAAGAAACGGGCGCGACTCTAACCCGCAGCATCGCGGGCTGAAGGCCTACGGAGGCCAGCGTGTAAAAGCCGGCCAGATTATTGTTCGCCAGTGTGGGACGAAGTTCCATCCGGGTTTCAATGTGGGGCTTGGAAAAGACTACACGATCTTTTCGTTGGTCGAGGGGACCGTGAAGTTTGAGAGCCGTCGGCGAATCAGTGTAGAGCCGGTGGTCACAGCTGAGGCCCAGGGCTGAATTCCGAAACCGGACGAGGAGATTTGAGGCGCTTCAGGCCTGCCGCGGGCGGTCTGCGCGCCTCTTTGCGATGATCTCATGTTCATCGATGAAACGACCATTAATGTTCGCAGCGGTAAGGGTGGTGACGGTTGCATCAGCTTCCGTCGTGAGAAGTTCGTGCCGCGCGGCGGCCCCAATGGGGGGAATGGAGGAGATGGGGGTAGCGTCTATCTGCAGGCAGATTCGAACATCACCACCCTTCTCGATATTGGCCGCCGCCGTCACTATATTGCCGGGAAGGGACAGCCTGGGGAGGGTAACAACCGCTTCGGGAGAAGGGGCAAGGATCTGCTGGTCAAGCTGCCGCTTGGCACCTTAGTCAAGGAGGTGGTCGGGGATGAAGATCCGCGTGAAGGGAAGCTGCTGGTCGATCTCCTCGATTCGGAGCTCATGTACAGGGTCGTCTGCGGGGGCAAGGGCGGACGCGGCAATAAGTCCTACGCAAGCGCTCTCAACCAGGTTCCGAGAGAGGCGGAAAAAGGTCATCCCGGCACGGAGAAGCTGATCCATCTGGAGCTCAAGCTGCTTGCGGATGTCGGCCTGGTGGGACTTCCAAACGCCGGCAAGTCGACCTTCCTTTCCAGGGTCTCAGCCGCCCGGCCTAAGATCGCGGCCTATCCATTTACCACCAAGGAACCGCACCTGGGAATCGCCGAGCTGGGGAGCTACGCTCGTCTCGTGATCGCTGACATTCCCGGTTTGATCGAGGGCGCGCACCAGGGTCAGGGGCTGGGTATCGAATTCCTTCGTCACATCGAACGTACCCGGGTGCTGTTGCATATGGTCTCTTGTGAGTACAACGATATCGACCAGTCGGTCAGGGATTTTCACCTGATCGAACGGGAGCTCTCCGGTTACAGCGATGAGCTTTCCGGGAAGCCCCGCCTGATTGTTCTGAGTAAGACCGACATGCTGGCTGCCGATGAGGTGAAATCTTTCGGGGCGGAGCTGAAATCCCGGCTGGGCAAGGAGATCTTCTCCCTGTCGGCCGTCACCGGGGACGGCCTGGAGAATTTACTGAGGGCCTCCAGTATTCTTGTAGGTGAGGCCCAGGCCGCAGCCAGCGTTGAGGAGGATCTGGGATGACCTTGCGGCGCAGATTGCCGGTTCTGCCAGGCGGAGGGTCGAGATGAGCGCCAGCAGGTTCGGATTTCTGCTCGGCAACAGCACCTTGCGCTACGGGTCCTTCGATGGTTCCAGGGTGGGCGCTGGTGGAGAGCTGTCCTGGGAAGAGCTGGAGCGGGAAGGAGCTGAAGGTGAGGCCTTCAGCCGGATCTTCGGTCCCGGCAGGAGCCCGGGGGAGCTTGTGGCGGGTTCCGTGAGGGACGATCGGCTTGCGGTTCTGGAGGGCTGGCTTGAGAGGCCGGCGCTGCTCGTCGCCGGGAGAGATTTCGAAATCCCCATCGACAATCACTATGAAGATCCCGCAGAAGCAGGGGTTGACCGGTTGCTCAATGCCGTGGCAGGGAAGACTCGTTGGCCCGGGGAGGCGCTTATCGTGGTCGATTTCGGTACAGCCCTGAGCGTCAGCGTTGTCTCTGCGAGTGGCGGATTTCTTGGCGGCCCTATCGGCGTCGGGGTAGGGGCGGCCCTGAGGGGGCTCAAGGCATCGACTCCGAATCTTCCCGGCCTGCAGGAGGGTCCGGCGGTTCCGTTGATAGCGAGGAGCACCTCGCAGGCCCTACGGTCGGGGATCCTCGGCCAGGCCCGTCTTGGCGTCCAGGGCCTGGTCCAGGGAATCCTTGACGAGCTTGGCGGAAACGCCAGGGTGATCGCAACCGGCGGTGAGGCTGAGTTGATCGCGGGTGAATCGGGTCTCTTTGACTGCATCGAGCCCGGGCTTACCCTTGAGGGACTCGCCATCGCGGCCGAGACCGGTCCCAGGCTGTGAGCGAGGCGTTTTTTTATCATCTCGCTTCCCCGCCCGGAGAGGGAGGGATCGCTGTTTTCGAGCTCTTTGGGCCGGGCGCGTCCGAGGCGCTGGCCGCCGGGCTGGCGGGGCGGCGTCTTCCAGGGCCTGGCCGCAGTCGCCTCGATTCTCTTCTCGACGAGGCGGGAGAGACCCTTGACGAGGTGGTTGTTGGCAGCCAGCCGGCCTCATCCATGTGGAGCGGCATAGAGGCCTTTACGCTTTCGGTGCACGGCGGCTCCTGGCTGCAGGAGCGGACAGCCAGTCGACTCGATTCCCTGGGGGGGGTAGGACTTGATCGAGCCGGAGTGCTGCGACACGCGCTGGAGCTGGGAGCTGTTGATGCTGTCCAGGCTGCCGCCTGCGAACTCCTCCTGGATGCTCGAACTGACAGGTCAGCGAAGTTTTTCAGCCGGCAGCGCTCAGGCGAACTCTCGAAGATTCTTTCTCAATGTGTCGAGCTCGCGGAAGAGCCTGTCAATACGGCCGGGCTGGGGAAACTCGAGGAAATCCTGCGCGGGCTGGTTGAGGGGAGCGTCCGTGCCCGGCGTCTTGGCGAACCTCTCCAGCTGTTGATAGCCGGCTGCGCCAACACTGGTAAATCGACGCTCTTCAATCGATTTATGGAGAAGGAACGGGCCGCCGTTTCATCCCAGGCGGGCACGACGCGAGATCTTCTTCGAGGGACGGCTGCTGTATTTGATGTGCCGGTCGAGTTGGCAGACAGTGTTGGTCTGCGCCTGGAACCGGAGGATACGGTGGAGGCTGAAGCTCTCAGCCTGCTGGCCCGCAGAGAGGCTGACGGATGTCTTTACCTGCTGGCTCCGCCCTGGCGGCTGACCGACCGTGACAGAAGTTTTCTCGCTGGCCGCTGGGATCGTAAGACCGTGCTGGTTGGAAATAAACTGGATGGGGCGCCGGATTTACCGGCCGAGGATGCGGATGTTGTTCTCTCGGCTCTCACCGGAGAGGGCTTCGACTCCCTGCTCGATGTTATCGCGCAGCGGTGGCTGGGGTACGATGCGGGGCTTCCTGTGGATATTAACGAGGATCCGGCAGCCCCATTTACCGCTTCCCAGGCCGCTGCCGTGGAACAGGCATTATCAGCCCTGGTCAAAACTCCTGGCACACCTTTACTTGACGAGGTGAAAAGGTGCCTCATAATAGGCCTCCAATATTCCTGGCCTCAAGAGTGAGCTTTCTTTTGTTAGAAAGCCCGTGCTGCGTCTGGAAATCGGATAAAACTCAATGTCATCTTCTCCACAGGATCCCGTTCCAAGGGAGGCTGAACCTTCGAGGTCTCAGCTGGTGACTCCCGATGACTTTGGCAGCCTCTACCAGCGTTGGCTGGCCGGTATCCGTCAGACCACCGATACCCTGGAGGACTGGGCCCTTGTCGGCATCAAGCGCCGCGGCGCTGTGCTTGCCCGCAGGCTTCTCGATGATCTTGGGGACAGCGCAGGGAGCGGGGGGCCGGGACCGGCCTACGGCGAACTGGATATCTCCCTTTATCGAGACGACTACCATCTGCAGACGGGCGCGCCGGCGGTGCTCGGTACCGAGATCTCCTTCGAGGTGGAGGGCAAGTCCATCGTTCTGATCGATGATGTTCTCTATACCGGGCGAACGATTCGGGCGGCGCTGGACCTGATTCTCGATTTCGGCAGGCCGAGGAGAATCTGGCTTGCAGTGCTGGTTGACAGGGGTAACCGCGAGCTGCCGATCGAGGCGAATTTTACCGGGGAATTTTTCGAAACGGAACGAAACGATCGGGTGCAGGTGCGCCTGAAAGAGATGGATGATGATTACGATGGCGTAGATCTCACGAGCTTCGTGGAGACAGGCGCCTGAGCGATACGATGAATTGGAACAGAAAACATCTTCTTGGACTCGAGGATCTCAGCCGGGAGGAGATCATCGAGTTGCTGGATACGGCCGAGGGTTTTCGCGAGGTTTCCACCCGGAGCGTGAAGAAGGTTCCCGCCCTGCGGGGACGGGTCGTGGTGAACCTCTTCTTTGAGCCCAGCACGAGGACGCGCACCTCGTTCGAGCTGGCCGGTGCCCGGCTCTCGGCGGATGTGCTGAATTTTTCCGGATCCTCGAGCTCTACCAGCAAGGGGGAGACCCTCAATGACACGGCTCTCAATATAGAGGCCATGGGGGTAGATATCGTGGTGGTTCGGCATAGCTGCTCCGGAGCCGCCTACCAGCTCTCCCAGGTGCTCGGGTGCAGTGTGATCAACGCCGGCGACGGAGCCCATGAGCATCCCACCCAGGCGCTGCTCGACATCTTCACCATTCGTCAGCATAAGCCGGACCTCGAGGGGCTGAAGGTGGCGATTGTAGGGGACGTGTCCCACAGCCGGGTAGCCCGCTCGAATATCTGGGGGCTGCAGAAGCTTGGCGCCGAGGTCTACGCTGTCGGGCCGTCAACGCTGGTGCCGAACGGGCTCTCCAGGCTCGGCGTCAAGGTGAGCCATAATCTCGACGAGGTTCTCGAAGAGGTAGATGTTTTCAATATGCTACGCATACAGAAAGAACGCCAGGAAAGGGGACTCTTTCCCACCATTCGAGAATATGCCAAGCTCTACGGACTCAATGGGGAGAGGATGAAGCGGGTCAAGGAGGACGCCCTTGTGCTGCATCCCGGGCCGATCAACCGGGGTGTAGAGCTGACTCCCGAGGTCGCGGATGGCCCCCGGTCAGTCATTCTTGACCAGGTCAGCAATGGGCTGGCGGTGCGCATGGCGGCTCTCTACCTTGTCGGAGCCTGCGGTCCGCAGGGTGGGCAGGTCGAGTCGCAGCGAGCGTCGGGGGGGGAGAGCTGATGTCGAAGATCATACTCCAGGGGGGACGTCTGATTGATCCGGAGACCGGTCTTGACGAGACGGGAGACCTGGTTATAGAGGATGGGCGGGTGCTGGCCCTCGCCACCGCCGCCGAGGGCGGAGCCGCTGAGTTTCTCGCTGAAGAAGATGCCGAGATTATCGACGTCACAGGGCTCCTGGTCACTCCAGGCCTGATTGATATGCACGCCCATCTCCGGGAGCCCGGAGATGAGGAGGAAGAGACCATCTGGAGCGGCTCACGGGCCGCTGTAGCCGGGGGGATCACGACGGTCGCTGCGTTTCCCAATACCGAGCCAGCCGTTGACAACGAGGCCTCGGCGGAATTCGTCGTACTCCAGGGAAGGCGGGCGGGCTACGCCAACATCTTCCCGGTGGGTACGGTGACTCTTCGCCGGGAAGGCGAGGAGCTTTCGGAGATGGCAGGCCTTACGAAGGCCGGCGCGGTCGCCTTCAGCGATGCCGACCGCTGCCTGCGATCGGCGGAGATGATGCGCAGGGGGCTTCTCTACGCGAAGATGTTTGATCGCCCGGTTGTGGCCTTTTGTGAAGATTCCGATCTGCGCCGCGGCGGCGTCATGAACTACGGCAAGGTGGCCCTGAGGCATGGCCTTCCCGGGATTCCAGCCGTCTCGGAGAGCATCATTGTCGCCCGGGATATCGGTATCGCCGACATAACCCAGGGATGTCTCCACATCGGCCAGCTCAGCGCGGCAGGGTCGGTGGCCCTTGTGAGGCAGGGAAAGGAATCGGGTGTCAAGGTCACGGCCGAGGTGACTCCCCATCACTTCACTCTCACGGATGAATGCTGCGAGTATTTCGATCCGAATTACAAGGTCCTTCCTCCGCTGCGGTCGCAGGCGGATGTCGACGCGCTTCTTGAAGGCCTCCGGGATGGAACCATCGATGTGATCGTGAGCGCGCACGCGCCGCATACAGCAGAGGAGAAAGCGGTCGAATTCGTCTACGCTCCTTTCGGGGTCGTCGGGCTCGAAACTCTCTTTTGCGCCAGCTACACAACCCTGGTTGGCAAGCATGGTTTTGGCGTGGCCGAGGTGCTCGCCAAGCTGACGATCAATCCTGCCCGGCTGCTGGGCCTTGCGGATGATCGTGGGGGAATTTCCGCCGGCAAGATTGCAGATGTGGCGGTCTTTGATGTCGAGACGGATCGCATTATCGATCCGGAGACTTTCGAGTCGAAGGGCAGAAACACCTGTTTCGGCGGTCTCACCATGCGCGGGAACACGGTTCATACCTTCGTGGGCGGACGCCATGTGGTCAGCGAAGGGCGGGTGCTGGGGGCCGGCCAGGAGTCGGTAGCAGAGCGTTAAAAGCCGTTGCCGAGCTCTTCCCTGCGCGTTTGGCTGGTTTTGTTGAATAACCCATGCCCTGATTTCGTCAGAGGTTAATGACGATTCGATAAGAGCGAAACGGATTAGGTTAGTTCGTACTTTCTTCGGGACTTATAATAACGTAAGTCATTTACCGGCAAGGTACTGAGTTGTTTCCGGCCTTCCCTGGAACGGGTTTGCCGGTTTTCGGGACTGGGTTTAACGCCTGAGAATTGAGGACAATTTAGATGCTCCGTTCATTTGTGATGAGCTGTGGAAATAGGGTTTCCTGTCTTTTGGTGGTTTTTCTCGCCGGGGTTGTCTTTGAACTCCCGGTTCTCGACCAGGCTCATGCTCAGCTCAAGGGCCGCTCGGGGTCCAGCAGCTCGCGTTCAAGCTCGTCGAAATCCAGCTCCCGGCCTTCCAGCCGGTCAAGCTCTCCTTCGCGGGTTCGAAGCTCGAGCAGTTCAAAGAGTTCGCGGAGCTACCGGGCTCCGTCGAGACCCTCCAGCAGTTCTCGGAGCGTCAGGACGCCGAGCATTCGTACGCCCAGCATCAGGACGCCCAGCAAGTCTTCAAGCTCGAGCAAGCCAAGCACGAAACGAAGCTACAGTATCCCGAGTCGATCAGGGGCCGCCCTGAAGTCGTCGCGTACGGTGAGAACTCCTTCGGTGAAAACACCGACGATCAGGAAGCCTTCCACCTATAGCAAGCCGAGCACGACTCGCAGCTATAGCGCTCCGAGCCGCTTTGGAAGCTCGTCGCGCACGACCCGTACTCCGGCGGTAAAGACACCGGTGGTCAGGACACCGAGCGCTTCGAGCAGCAAGCGGACCTTCTCTCTCCCCTCGACCAAGAGTCGTTCGAGCGCGAGCTCCAGCATTGGCAGCGGCCTCTCGGGCTCCGGGCCCAGCCGCACGGTTCGCCGCGCGGTGTCTCCTCCCTGGGGGAGCAGCAGGACGATCTCACGTGGTTCTTCCGTTGGCTTGAGCAGCGGAGTCGTCAGATTTTCTGCGTCGTCGGCGGCGCGTAAACCCAACTCTCTGCTCGGAGCCGGCGGCGGGGGCGGAGGAGGGGGCGGCGCGAAGATCGATCCGGCTGTTCGGAAATCGGCCTCCGGCTCCAGTGAAAAAACAAGCGTTGGCGCTCGTTCCGGATCCTCGGCGAGCCGGAACCTGATTCGGCGTGGTGTCCTTGCTCCTTCATCCATCAGCAAGAAATCCGACAGCGGGGCTCTGAGCCGTTTCGGGCTCCGTTCGAAGTCCGGTTCATCTTCCGCGGCCAAGCCCGGAAAGATCGTTCGTTCAAGCGCCTCCGCGGCAAGCATTAAGTCGGCCGATTCCGCCAAGCTAAAAGCCCTAGGGAAGGGTTCCGGCGCTGGCGCCGCCGCGGGCGGTGGATCGGGCAGCGTGCGCAGCTCAGGCGCTGCAGTGGCGCGCGGCGGAAGAGGCGGCGGAAGGGGCGGCGGAGCTGGAGGAAATGCCCGGGTTGTCCGTTCCTCTGCGGATGCGACGAGTGTTCGCACTCCAAGAAGCGTGGCCAATGTTCCCGATCTCGCGGGCGCGACCAATTCTTCCAGGCGTTCCGGCGGCCAGAGGGAGAGCGGCTGGTCCAGGAACCGGGGTCATGACCGCCACCATCACCACTACAATGATTATCACCGCCATCGTTCCCACAGGAGCCATGTATTTTTAGGCATCGGCTTTGGCTACCCGTGGGGCTATCACGGAGGCTATGGCTATTCCTCGTGGCGCAGCAGCTTCTGGATCGGATCACCGAGCATCTGGTTTGGAGCCTACGACCCGTGGTATTACGACCCCTACCCGAACTATTACGGTGGATTCTACTCTCCGTTCGTAAGCTATCGCAGAAGCTACCTGGGCCTGGGTACGGGCTACTATTGCCCGCACCATTATCTCAATCTTCACTATTGCGGTTGCGACCATGTCCGGGTCGATTCCGGGCCGGTGGTCGTCGAAGAGGTCGAGGTGCCGCCTGAGGCCATCGAGCCGGTTGGCGATGGAGGCGGAGCCGCCGTCCAGCCTCCGCCGGCTGAGGCCGTCGAGCCGCCTCCCGCAGGGGAAGGCGCCGCGGTTGAGGGGTTGCGTCCCGCGCAGCTGCGGTGCTGGAGCGCCCTGGAGAGCTTTCGCGGGGGCGACTACAATGATTCAGCCGAGGCTTTTTACAATGCCTTGCTGGAAGATCCCGATAACCAGGTCATCAAGGTGCTGTTGTCGGAGTCGCTGTTCGCGATCGGCGAGTACCGCTACGCTGCCAGGTACCTGCGAGAGGCCCTGGGTGATTGGGAAGAATTTCCCGGTTACCAGTGGAGCCCGGCCGCGCTCTACGGCAAGGCTGAGGATTTTCCTGTCCGCCTGAAATTGCTCGAGGATGAGGCTCTCGCTCATCCTGGGAACGAGGATCTGCAGGTGGTGCTTGGCTATGAACGTTTTGTGCACGGCAAACCCGATGAGGCGAAGGGCGTTTTCGGAACCCTGGCGACCTCGTCTTCGGATGAGCCGACCCGCAAGCTCTCAGCCCGGTTCCTCAAGCGAATCGAGTCGGTTGCGGCCGCTGAGGGCAAGCAGGCAGAGCCTGTTCCCGAGACTCCAACCAGCCGATTTCTGAAGAGCCTCTCGCTGGAGGATCTCAGGTCGCTCGAGATGCGCTGAGACCGGGTCCGCCTGGTTTGTCGCGTTCTTTCAGCAGGACACTCAGATGTGGGTGGCCTCGCCTGCAGCATCCGCGGCGGCTTCCATGACCGCCTCCGAGAGCGTGGGGTGGGCATGCATCGCCATGTGAATGTCGCGCACGGCCAGCTCGGCGGATTTCCCCAGCACCAGCTCGGTGATCAGTTCGGTAGCCTCGGCTCCGATGATGTGAGCTCCGAGGAGTTCCCCGCTTTCCCTGCAGGAGAGGATCTTGACGAAGCCGTCGGTTTCTCCGATGGCGACCGCCTTGCCGCTGGCTGAAAAAGGAAATTTTCCGCAATCGTACTCGAGCTCCCGCTCCTTCGCCTCCGCCTCGCTCAGCCCCATGCTGGCGACCTGGGGTTGGCAGTAGACGCAGGAGGGGACGAGGCTGTAGTCGATCGGGGCGATGTTCTGGTTCTTCATGTGACGCAGGGCGTGGATTCCCTCATGGGAGGCTACGTGGGCGAGAGCGGGCGGTCCGTTTACGTCACCAATGGCGTAGACGCCGCGGGCGGCGGTCTCGCAGTGCCCATCGACCGGGACAAAGCCGTTTTCGAGTTCGAGGCCGATTTTTTCGAGTTCCAGCCCCTCGGTATTGCCCTTCACGCCAACGGCTACGAGCACGGCATCGGTCTTCACGCTGGTGCTCTCTCCCTCCTTTTCGTAGGTGGTGGTGACCGAATCGCCATCCGGCTCGACCGAGAGCACGCGGGCCCCGGTGTGGATGTCGATTCCCTGGCTGTTGAAGGATTTCTCGAGAACCGCGCTGATGTCTTCGTCGCTTGAGGGCAGGATGGCGTCGAGGTATTCGACCAGGGTGACCTTGCAGCCAAAGGCCGCGTAGAAATAGGCGAACTCGACGCCGATGGCGCCAGCTCCAATGATCATCAGCGAGTCGGGACGCTCGGGGAGCACCATGGCCTCGCGGCTGGTGATGACCCGTTCATTGTCGATCTCCACCCCCGGCAGGGTTCCCGGACGGGCTCCTGTGGCGATGATGCTGTTGGTGGTCTGGAGCTCGGTGGTTTCTCCCTCCGCATCGGTAACCTCGATTCGGTTCGCTGAGAGATAACGGGCCGAGCCCTTGTGGACCGTGATGTTGTTCTTCTTCATGAGGAAGCCGATACCGCCGGAGAGCTTCTTCGCGGTCTTTCGGCTCCTGGCGATCACCTTTTTCCAGTCGACCGCGACCTCTCCAATCTCGAAGCCCCACTCAGCCGCATGGGCGAGGAAGGAATAGTGCTCGGCGCTCTTGAGCAGCGCCTTGGTCGGAATGCAGCCCCAGTTGAGGCAGACGCCGCCAAGAGCGTCGCGCTCGACAATCGCTACGCTCTTGCCTTCCTGCGCCGCGCGGATGGCCGCGACATAGCCTCCGGGGCCGGCGCCTATCACCGTGACATCGTATGAGTGGGATTCCATCTCGGGGTCTCAGTCGTTTTGGTTCTTACCCGGAGATGCATCCTGTCCGGGGAGGGTAAGGATGGTCTTCATGGAGAAATGTTTCAATTGAAAAGCCTCGCGGAGGAAGGAAGGGGAATAGTTGGGGATTGAAACGGGGGCACCTTTGGGCGTATACATTCAGGCGTTCGCTATTATCCACGGAGGAACCCTTCGAATGAATATCCTGAAGCTGAGCACTCACTGGCTGGTTCTTATAGCTCTCGTACTTGGCGCGGGACTTGGCCTGTTCATCCAGAAAAAGAGCGCCGACTCCACGATTCCAGTCAAGGTTGAGTGGGCCGCCGGGGGGGTACTGGTCAAAGATGCCGGTGGTGTCAAGGACGTGCTGCCTGGCGACAGGGTGCTGCAGCTGAATGGCGAGGAGGTGTCTTCCGAAAAGGCCTGGGATGTGGCCATCAGCCGTCAGTCACCCGGCCGCGTTCTCAGCCTGACGCTTCAGAGGGACGGGGGAGAGCCTTTCTCTGTTCCGGTCAAAGCCTCGATGTCGCCGAGTTCCGCGCGCGCTCGCTGGATCGCTCCCCTGGACTTCATAGCTGATCTCTTCCTGCGGTTGTTGAAGATGTTGATCGTTCCGCTGATCCTGACCTCGATCATCTCGGGAGTGGTGAGCGTGGGTGACCCCTCAGCCCTGGGACGAATTGGTCTCAAGACTATGGGCTATTACCTCCTGACAAGCCTGCTGGCGATCATCGTGGGGCTCGCCATTG
>CAJWMA010000093.1 GCA_913042995.1 uncultured bacterium
AGTCGGTATTCCATCTTCATGTGCACCTACTGGGAGGCCGGGAGCTCGGCTGGCCGCCGGGCTAGTCGCCAGGAGCCTCGCCTTCTTCCCCGTGTTTTTCACCGTCGCCGTTTTCCGCGTACGGTGAGTCTTTCAGGAACAGGCGTTTGAGAAGGAGGAAGCCGACGACATCGTAAAGGCCGTGGGCAAGTATCGGTGTCATCAGGTTGCCCGTGTAGTTGACCAGGAAGCCGAAGTAGATCGACATGATGGTGGCGAGGATGAAATAGGCGGGTGTGAGCGCGTGCAGCAATCCGAAGATGAGGCCGGTCAGGAGGATCGCGGCCAGGGGGGATGTCCAGCCTTCGACAACAGGCTGAAGAACCCCGCGGAAGAGACACTCCTCGCCGATTCCCGCCGACATGCCCAGGAGAACGATCTGCCAGGCTGGCATCTCGATCAGCGCGCGCGCGAGCATTCTTTTGAGCAGGTCGTAGATACGCTTGAGGGGCGCGAGATTCCGCCCGAATGCTGACAGTGAAAAGAAGAAATAGGCTACCATGGGCAGGCTTGCGGCGATTCCCGTGAGCAGTCCCTCTCGATCGAAGCCGATGGGGTTCAGCAGGGGGGTATCGAAGAACAGGTAGCTGACCAGGATTGCGATAACGACCAGGGCGGCCTCGAGGATGAGACCTCCCAGGAAGACGGAGCGCGGGGTCATTTGGAGAGAGTCATTCATGACGGATGAATATAGCACCGCAGGGGATCTTCGTCAGCCCATTGTGGCCGTGATGGGCTCAGGGATGGAAGAACACGGCGAGCTGGCCGGCCCGCTGGGCGAGTGGATCGGCGCGAACGGCTGCCATCTCCTGACTGGCGGCGGGGCCGGGGTGATGGCGTCCGTGAGCCGGGCCTTCCATTCGGTTGAAGGCCGGGCTGGCCGGTCGATCGGCATACTTCCCGGAAGCCCCGGAGCTGGAGGAGACGGTTCTCCCGGGGGGTATCCCAATCACTGGGTCGAGATACCGATCCGGACCCATCTTCCCCTCAGCGGTGAGCGGGGCCGCGATCCAATGAGCCGAAATCATCTGAACGTGCTCTCCGCCGATGTCATTGTCGCCCTGCCGGGCGGGGCCGGCACCCGCTCGGAGGTCGAACTGGCGCTCGAGTACGGCAGGCCTCTCATCTGCTGGCTGGGTGAGGAGGGCGACATAGCCGGTCTCCCGGATGGCACCGCGCCGCTGGCTGGTTCTTTTGAGGAGCTGGCGGACTATCTTACGAGGGAGCTCCGGGAGAGGAGCTTCTCCTGAAAGCTTGTATTTTCTAACAGGTCGGTTAAATCGGGACCATGTGCGCAAGGAACTCCTGTAACGGCGACGCCTCCATTCGGCTGCGTGGGCTTCGTCAGAACAACTTGAGAGATATCGATATCGATATCCCCCTGGGCAAGCTCACCGTGATTACGGGTGTGAGCGGTTCGGGGAAATCCAGCCTGGCCTTCGATACGCTCTATGCCGAGGGGCAGCGCCGCTACGTCGAGACGTTCTCCGCCTATACCAGGCAGTTCCTTGACCGCTTTACCCGGCCGGACGCGGACTCGATCGATGGAATCCCCCCGGCGGTCGCCATCGACCAGTCCGGCGCGGTGAAGACCTCGCGTTCGACGGTGGGCACCATGACCGGAATCAACGACTACCTGAAGCTGCTGTATTCACGCTGCTCACGAGGCTATTGTCCGCAGTGCGCAGAGGAGGTCGAGCCTGAGAATACCACCGCGGTGCTCGAGAGCCTCGCGGCCCTCAAAGATTCGGATTGGCCCGTTCTCATCGTAGCTCCCGTTCCCCTCGGAGGCTTCGAGTCGTTAGAGGTCATCTCGGCGGCTTTCCAGGGCCAGGGGTTTCTGCGCTTTCTTCGCGGCGGAGAGGTTGTTCGCATCACTGATCTCGAGGCTGGTGATCTCGAGGACGGACGGGTGGACATTGTCGTCGACCGTCTCTCGAAAAAATCCGCCTCTCGCCAGCGGCGCGTAGATTCCATCGAGCAGGCCTTCAAGGTAGCCCATGGAAGGATGAGACTTCTTACCTCGAGGGGATCGAGGGACTTTACGCGCGGACTGCGCTGCTCCGCCTGCGATGTGGCCCTGCCGAATCCTACTCCCGGCCTCTTCTCCTTCAATACGCCCTATGGAGCCTGCAAGGAGTGCCGCGGGTTTGGCAGGATCATCGAGATCGACTGGGGGCTGGTCGTTCCCGACCGCCGCCTGTCACTCAATTCAGGCGCCATCAAGCCGTGGAAGAGCAAGGGGCGGCGCTCAGGCCGCTGGCGTACGAAATGCAGGAAAGCCTGCGAGGCGCGGGGACTTGACATGGATGTTCCCTGGGAGGAGCTCTCCAGGGAGGACAGGGCCTTCGTCATCGACGGCGGCGGGAGCGGCTGGGCCGGGGTGAAAGGTTTTTTCCGCAGCCTCGAAAAGAAGAAGTACAGGATGCACGTGCGGGTGTTCCTGTCGCGCTACCGCGGCTTCAACGAGTGTCCATCCTGCCGCGGCGGCCGCCTGAGGCCTGAGGCCTTCTGCTTTCGTGTTGGCGGAATGACGCTGCCGGAGTTCTGGAAGCTGCCGGTGCTCGCCGGCGTCAGGATCCTGGCCGAGCTTGCGGCCGGGAAGCTGCAGAGGCCTGAGCGTCTCGTGGTGGAGGAGATCTCCTCCCGGCTCGGTTACCTGGACTCCGTCGGCCTCGGCTACCTGTCGCTCGATCGCCAGTCCCGTACGCTCTCCGGGGGGGAGGTGGAGCGGGTGAACCTGACGGCGGCTCTCGGAGCCTCGCTGGTGGACACGCTCTTCGTTCTCGACGAGCCATCCATCGGGCTGCATGCGAGGGATAACGCGCGCCTGCTCGAGATTCTGCGCCAGGTGCGTGACCGCGGCAATACGGTGGTGGTGGTGGAGCATGATCCGGAGATTGTCGCCGCCGCCGATCATGTGATCGATATGGGGCCCGGGTCCGGCAGCGCTGGAGGCGAGGTGGTCGCTGAGGGGCCTGTCGGAAAGATCATCAAAAGCGGGGATTCGCTCACCGGTGCCTACCTCAGGGGAGAGTCCCGAGTGGCCGCCGCCTCGCGCAAGCGCCGCAAGGTGAAGGCTTCCCGCTGCCTGGCGATCGCCGGGGCGCGTGAGAACAACCTTCGGGATCTCGATGTCGCTATCCCGGTTGACGTCTTCACCGCCGTCAGCGGGGTCTCCGGGTCCGGCAAGAGCTCCCTGGTCCACCAGGTGCTATGGCGTTACTGGCAGCGGGAGCAGGGCCTGGCGGTTGAGGGAGAGGTGCTCGTGGATTCCATTAGCGGCCTGGAGCTGGTCGATGAGGTCGTGCTGGTCGACCAGTCGCCCATCGGAAAGACCCCCAGGGGTAATCCGGCGACCTATACGAAGGTTTTTGACCGAATCCGCAAGCTCTTCGCCGCCACGGATGAGGCCCGCGAGGCCGGCTTTGACGCCGGCGCCTTCAGCTTCAATGTGAAGGGCGGCCGCTGCGAGGAATGCAAGGGGGCGGGGGTTGTCCAGGTCGAGATGCAGTTCCTGTCCGATGTGACGCTGACCTGTGAGGCCTGTGACGGACGCAGGTTCCGGCAGGAGGTGCTGGGGATCAGGTACGGGGAGCTCAATGTTCACGAGGTTCTCCAGCTGACCATCGACGATGCGGCTGTCTTTTTCAGCCATGAGGAGAGGCTCGCGGAGAGGCTCCGTTTTCTCGCTTCCCTGGGACTCGGCTACCTGCAGCTCGGACAGCCGCTCAACACTCTCTCCGGCGGCGAGGCCCAGCGCCTGAAGCTGGCATCCAGGGTGCTGATGGCCCGCGGGGGAGGAAGACTGCTCTTTCTCCTGGATGAGCCGACCACGGGGCTTCACCTCGACGATATTCGCCGGCTGCTCGATGTTCTTCATGGGCTGGTAGACCGGGGGCACGGGGTCGTCATGATCGAGCACCAGGTGGATGTGCTGGCCCAGGCCGATCACCTCATCGACCTGGGGCCGGAGGGCGGCGATGGCGGCGGGCGTCTCGTCGCCAGCGGCTCGCCCGAGGAGGTCGCCGCGGTGAAGGACTCGATCACCGGACGCTGGGTTGGCGAGGCGCTCAGGGCGGCCGGGAAGGTCACGCCCGGGCGAAAGGCCTCCAGGCGGTCCTCCCGGCGAAAGAACGTGGTCCGGGTGGTCGGCGCGAGGGAAAACAATCTCAAGAACATCAACGTCGAGATTCCACGCAACGCCTTTGTCGTCGTCACCGGCCTCAGCGGTTCCGGGAAATCATCGCTGCTCTACGACATTGTTTTCTCCGAAGGACAGCGGCGCTACCTCGACTGCCTGTCTCCCTATGCCCGCCAGTTTGTCGAGGATCTGCATCGCCCCGACATCGACCATCTCGAGGGCATTCCGCCTGCTGTAGCGATCGAGCAACGCACCACTGTCGGAGGCAGGAAGTCCACCGTGGGGACCGTCACCGAGGTCTATCATTTTCTTCGCCTGCTCTTTACCCGGGCTGGCGCGCAGGTCTGTCCCGGCTGCGATGTGGAGGCTGTTCCCCGGAGTTTCGATGAGATTCTCGAGCGGGTCCGGGAGCTGGCCTCCGGAGGGGGCGCCCTGTTGGCGCCGGTAATTCGCGGCAAGAAGGGCTTTCACCACACGGTTCTCTCGAAGGCGCGGGCTGAGGGGATCCTCGAGGCGCGTATTGATGACGGCTGGATCGAGATTCCCGAAGAGGAGCTGCGCCTCGACCGGCACAAGCTCCATGACATCGACCTGGTCCTCGGGAGATTCTCCTCCGCCGGGAAGAACGCTGGGGGCGACCTGTCGAGGACTCTCCTGCGAGCCCTTGAGCTTGGCAGGGGGGTGGTTCGTTTTGTCGATGACCAGGGGGAGGAGACTCTCCTCAGCAGGAACAGGTCCTGTCCCTCCTGCGGCCGTGATTTTGACGAACCCGACCCGAGGAATTTCAGTTTTCATTCCCGTCATGGGGCCTGCGGCGAGTGCTCGGGTTATGGCACGTTCTACAGGCTTGATCCGCTGAAGCTGATCGAGAACTGGGACGCTCCCCTGGAGGCGAAGAGGAACGGTCCTCTCACCTTCCTGGATGAACCGCCTTTCGGGCGCGGTTTTCGCAGAGCCTTCCTTGCTGAGCTCGCCGGGATCAGCGGGCTTCCCACAGATGGCAGGGATCTCTCGCGATGGGGGAAGCGGGCTCTTGGAATCCTGCTGGAAGGAAAGGGAGGATCCGGATTCCCTGGCCTGGTGCCCATGGTCGATGAGCTCCTGGGAGACCTCGAACCTGATGACAGGGACAGGTATCTCGCCCGGAAGGGATCGGAGCTGGTCTGTCCAGCCTGCGATGGAACCAGGATCGCCCGCCGCTGGGGAGCCGTACGGGTGGGAGGAAAGAGCATAGGCGAGATGACCCGGCTATCTGTTGAAGAGCTGAGCCTGGCTCTCGGGGCGCTGGAGGTCAAGGAGCGGGACCGGCCTGTCGTCGATCCTGTCCTGGTAGAAATCGCCTCGCGCCTTGATTTTCTGCGCGAGGTTGGACTCGATTATCTCGCCCTGAACCGATCCGCCAACACGCTCTCGGGAGGAGAGGCTCAGCGCATCCGGCTGGCCTCGGCCCTGGGTTCGAATCTTCGGGGAGCCTGCTATATTCTCGATGAGCCCACGATCGGCCTGCATCCGAGAGACAATGAACGCCTGCTGGAGACTCTCAGGGATCTGCGCGACAAGGGCAACAGCGTCTATGTGATCGAGCACGATGATGCGACCATCGAGGCGGCCGATCATGTGATCGATATGGGGCCGGGGCCGGGTCGTCACGGCGGCGAGGTTGTCGTCCAGGGGCCTCTCGATGAGATCATCTCCGACAAGACATCCGAGACGGCGCGCTATTTCCGGGATCGGGACAAGAGGAGCTTCGAGCTGGCGGCGGAGCCGTTCGATGATTCTCCCTGCCTCGAGATTCGCGGCGCCACCCTGCACAATCTCAAGGATATCGATGTGAAGATTCCGATGGGGGCCGTGACGGTGGTGACGGGCGTTTCGGGGGCCGGAAAGTCCACGCTGGTGAGGGATCTTCTCGAGGAGTCGATTCGCAGGCAGTTCCGGGGTCTTCGGGATCCTGTAGCCGGCGTTCGTGAGGTGGCCGGTGCCGAGCTGGTCGAATCGCTGCGCGAGGTGGACCAGAGGCCCATCGGCCGGACCCCGCGTTCGACCCCGGCCACCTATGTCGGCTTCTGGAACCGGATTCGCCAGATCTTCGCCTCGACCCCCGCGGCCCGTGCTCGAGGGTGGGAGGCGCGGCGCTTCTCCTTCAATGTCGCCGATGGCCGCTGTGATGCCTGTTCCGGACAGGGCCGAAAACGAATGGAGATGAACTTTCTTCCGGATATGACGGTGGATTGCGAGGTCTGCCTGGGCAGGCGCTTCAACCCCGAGACGCTTGAGATCATCTACAACGGCAAGAGTATCGCCGACGTGCTGGAGCTGACGGTGGAGGAGGGTGTCCGGTTCTTCGACTCTTTCCGCGACCTGACCCGCCCGCTGAGAGCTCTTGATTCCCTCGGGCTCGGCTACCTGACCCTGGGGCAGCCCAGCACCACCCTCTCAGGCGGAGAGGCCCAGCGCGTCAAGCTGGCCGTCGAGCTTTCGAAGACCACCCGGGGGCCGGGGCTCTACCTCTTCGATGAGCCGACGACGGGGCTCCATATGAGAGATGTTGCCCGGCTGGTGGAGGTTCTTACGGAGCTCGCGGCCGCCGGACACGCGGTGGTGGTGATCGAGCACAACCTCGAGGTCATAGCCGGCGCCGACTGGCTGATCGACCTTGGTCCGGGAGGAGGAGACGCCGGGGGTGAGCTGCTCTACCAGGGGCCGGCGGCGGGCCTGTTGGCGGGAGCGCCGGAGTCTCCAACGGCCTCCTGCCTGGAGGCTTTTACCGGAAAATCCCGGGAATCCTGCGATCTCGCGGTCTGAGGTTTTTCCGGCCCGCCGCCCTGCTTGACTTGCGGCGATGGGGACTCCTATACTTCTATTTGCCCTAATGACCATTATCGCCCGAAGGAAACCAGCCATGATCGCGCCGCGTCTCTCAGATTGCGAAAAACCCGCCCTGGAGGCGGTTTGCGCGCTGTGGTGGATTCCCTAGGGATCAGGGAGAGACAATCTCACCCTTCCCACCTATTATGAGCCCGGTGGGAAGGTTTTTTTTTGTTCAGACGCCGCTGGAGAGTCCGGTGAACTATTCCGATTTCAAGAGCTACGCCGACCAGGGAACGCTGGTCCCGGTCTACCGGGAGCTGTCGGCTGACACCCTGACTCCGGTTATCGCCTTTCTGCGCCTTCGCCGGGACGATGGAGCCTCCTTTCTCTTCGAGAGTGTCGAGGGAGGGGAGCGCATCGGGCGCTATTCCTTCCTGGGAGGAGATCCCTTCCTGACCCTTTCCGCGGTCGGCGAGACGACCTCCGTGCGGAGAGGGGATGGTGAGGAAGAAAACCTTTCGGGTGACTTCTTCGAGATTCTGCAGGAGACGATCGAGGCCTATGTGACCGTTCCGGTGGCCGGCTTGCCGCCGCTGACCGGCGGCGCAGTGGGCTACCTGAGCTACGATACGATTCGGTATATCGAGGAAATCCCCGACTCGCATGAGCGGGAGACCGAGCTGCCCGATGCCCAGCTGCATTTCCACGATACGCTGGTGGCCTTCGACCACGCCAAGCACCGGCTCTTTCTCATCGCCAACGCCCATGTGAGCTCCAGCCAGTCGGAGGAGGAGAGGGAGACGGCCTGGAAAGATGCTCAGCGTCGGCTGGATGAGTTGGAGAGCTCGCTCAGTCGTCCGGTCGCCGGCGAGGACGTCTTTCATCCGCTCGACGAGCTGCCGGAGAGTTCCATCGAGGAAGGGATGGAGTCCAACTGCACCAGGGAGGCCTTCGAGGCCGCGGTGGCCACTGCGCGTGAACATATCTTCGCCGGTGATATCTTCCAGGTGGTCCTGTCGCAACGTTTCCAGAAGCCCGTGGAGGTGGACCCCTTCGAGATCTATCGCTGTCTGCGGGCGCTGAATCCTTCACCCTACCTCTTCTACCTCGAGTGGGATGGCACGGCCCTGCTGGGCTCTTCCCCTGAGATCATGGTGCGCTGTGAGGATGGTCGAGCCCTCGTTCGGCCCATCGCCGGGACCCGGCGCCGGGGAGGCGACGAGGCGGAGGACCTGGCGCTCGAGAGGGAGCTGCTCGCCGACGAGAAGGAGCTTGCCGAGCACAGGATGCTGGTCGATCTCGGCCGTAACGATGTGGGGCGCGTGGCGGAGTTCGGCAGCGTCCGGGTCTCCAAGCTGGAAGAGGTCGAGCGCTATTCCCACGTCATGCATATTGTCAGCGAGGTGGAGGGAGAGGTCAGGGAGGGGCTGCGTCCGGTGGACGCCTTCCGGGCGGGTTTTCCCGCCGGCACCGTGTCCGGGGCTCCCAAGATCCGGGCCATGGAGATCATCGACGAGCTGGAGCCGACCCGCCGGGGTACCTACGCCGGGGCCGTAGGCTACCTGGATTTTGCCGGCAATCTCGATACCTGTATCGCGATTCGCACGCTGCAGATTCACAAGGGAATCGCCACGGTACAGGCTGGGGCCGGAATCGTGGCCGACTCGGTCGCCGAGAGCGAGTATTTTGAGACCATCCACAAGGCCTCGGCGCTCTATGACGCCATCCGGCGCGCCGAGCTGCGCTCAGGCGCGTTCGAGGGAAGCGGGACGGAGGAGCCGGCATGATCCTCGTCATCGACAACTATGATTCCTTCACCTACAACCTGGTGCAGTTCATCGGTGAATTGGGAGCCGACCCCGTCGTCCACAGGAACGACAGGATCTCCCTGGAGCAGATCGATGAGCTGGCGCCGGCGGGAATTATCGTTTCGCCGGGGCCGGGGCATCCTGAGGAGGGCGGTATTTCCGTCGACCTCATCCGAAGCCAGAGCGGCAAGGTGCCGATCCTGGGTGTCTGCCTGGGCCACCAGTCGATCGGCTTCGCCATGGGAGGGAAGATCGGGCGGGTCCACCCCCTGCACGGCAAGTCGAGCGAGGTGACCCATGACGGGAGCGGGCTCTTCGCAGGGGTCTCCAGCCCCTTCGAGGCCGGGCGCTATCATTCGCTCGTGGTTGAGCGGGAGGGTCTTCCCGAGACCCTGGTCGTTACCGCCGAGACCGCTGACGGAATCATCATGGGGCTGCGTCACAGCGAGCACCCTACCTATGGGGTGCAGTTCCATCCCGAGTCTATTCTTACCGCCGAGGGGAAGGTCATCCTCTCCAACTTTCTTGAGAGCTGCGGAGAAATTCAGCCATGAGCGACAATGCGACGCCTTCGATAGCCCCTCTTCTTTCCATCGTGGCGGATGGCCAGGCCCTGTCGCGCCAGCAGGCGCGGGATGCCATGGGCGCCCTTCTCTCAGGAGAGGCCTCTCCTGTGCAGATCTCAGCCTTCCTGCTGGCCCTGAGGGTCCGGGGCGAGACGGTCGAGGAGATCACCGGCCTGGTGGAGGGTATGCGGGAAGCTTCCGTCAGGATCAAGCCTGACCGCGAGGGAATGGTTGATCTCTGCGGGACTGGAGGTGATGGGTCGGGAACCTTCAACATATCTACCGCGGCCTCGCTGGTCGTGGCCGGGTGCGGGGTGCCGGTGGCTAAGCATGGCAACCGCTCGGCTTCGTCGCTCTGCGGCAGCGCCGATGTGCTCGAGCAGCTGGGGGTGCCGCTCGATCTGGAGCCTGAGGAGGCGCGGCGGATGATCGAAGAGACCGGCTTCGCCTTCCTCTTCGCCCAGAAATACCACCCGGCGATGCGTCACGTGGGGCCGGTGCGAGGAGAGCTCAAGCTCAGGACAGTCTTCAATATCCTCGGCCCGATGACGAATCCGGCGGGGGTCAGGCGGCAGATGATCGGCGTTTTCGATCCCGCGGTTCGAGCCACCATGTGCGAGGTTCTCGGGGCTCTTGGAAGCGAGCGGGTCTGGGCTCTTCATGGCGAGGGGGGGCTTGATGAGCTGAGCATAGCCGGTGCCACCTTGGTGACAGAACTGGCAGATGGCAGCCAGCGGGAATTCGAGGTGGTTCCGGAGGATGCCGGGGTAGAGAGCTCTCCGCTGGAGAGCCTCAAGGGTGGCGATGCCTCTGTCAATGCGGGGATTATCGAAAAGCTTCTGGCTGGAGAGAGCGGGCCCCACAGAAACGCAGTTGTTCTGAACGCTGCCGGAGCCCTGGTGGTCCAGGGGCTTGCCGCTGATCTTTCCGAGGGTGGTGAGAGGGCGCGTGAAGCTATTGACTCCGGCGCAGCTGAGAAGGTGCTTGCGAGCCTGAGGCAGCGGTCATGACGATCCTGGAGCGGATTCTCGACACCAAGCGAGCTGAGCTTGAAGAGAGCCGGAAGCTACGCCCCCTAGATGAGGTGGTTGCTGCGGCCTCGCAGGCGCCGCCGGCCCTCTCGCTGGCTGAAGCTGTGGGGCAGGAGGGCATCCGGGTCGTTGCCGAGGTCAAGAAGGCCTCGCCTTCCAAGGGGGTTATTCGCGAGGATTTCGATCCTGTGGCGATCGCCGAGGCCTACGCCGGAGCTGGAGCGGCGGCGATTTCCGTGCTGACGGATGTCGAGTATTTCCAGGGGAGGCTCGAGTATCTCAGCGCGATCAGGGAGAAGGTCAGCGTTCCCCTGCTCAGGAAGGATTTCATCATCGACACCTACCAGGTGTTCGAGGCCCGCGCCGCGGGAGCGGATGCGATCCTTCTGATCCTTGCCGCCCTCAGCGATGAGGAGGCCGCGCCGCTGGCGGCTGCGGCGGACCAGCTTGGCATGGATATTCTCTGGGAGGTTCACGGCCTCGATGAGCTACGCAGGCTCGCCGCCTTTTCGCCCCGGATCATCGGCATCAACAATCGCGACCTGAAGACCTTTGAGGTCTCGTTGGAGACCACGAGGTCTCTCCTGCCCGAGGTTCCCAAGGGAGCTGTGGTCATCAGCGAGAGCGGTTTCTTCAAGAGAGAGGAGCTCGAGATGATGGCGGGCTGGGGGGTCGATGGGTTCCTGATCGGCGAGAGCCTGATGCGAACTGAGAATCCAGGCGAGACCCTGGCCGGTCTGCTCGGCGCCGCGGGTGAAGAGTCCGTAACATGATACCTGTCAAGATCTGCGGAATACGGCGGCTGGACGATGCCCTGCTCTCCCTGAACGAGGGCGCGTGGGCGCTCGGGTTTATCTTTCACCGGCCATCCCCGCGTTTTATCGATCCAGTCGATGCGGCGGCGCTTCTGGCGAAGATAAGAGAGCGCTCTGGCGCTGAGTTTCGGGCTGTCGGGGTTTTTGTCGATTGGGATCTCGATGAGCTGAACGAGGTGGTTCGCGAGGTCGGTCTCGATGCGGCCCAGCTTCACGGCGCTGAAGATCCCGGCTACGCCGCCTCGGTGGAGGCGGCCGAGGTCTGGAAAGCTTTCAGGGTCGGCCCGGATTTTGAGGCGAGCAGGCCGGATGACTATCCTTCGAAGATGAGGGTTCTGCTCGATGGCTGGAGTCCGACGGAGGCCGGCGGTACAGGGGAGGTCTTTGACTGGTCGATCGCCCGGGCCTGCCAGGAGACCCGGCCGGTTTTTCTCGCAGGAGGGATCGATGCGGGAAACATTGCCGCCGCCATTGCCGAGGTGCGGCCTTTCGGCATCGATGTGTCAAGCGGGGTCGAATCGTCTCCAGGCAACAAGGACGGAGAGCTGATCCGAAGGCTCTTCAGCGAGGTTAGGGCCTGTTCGAGCGATTAACGACGTCCGTTCGGAGTCGTCGAGCGTTCGGAGGATCGGGTGGGGACTATTTACCCTTGCGAGCGCGTTCGGCTCTCGCGATGCGCTTGCGGAGCGCTCGCTGGGCGTCCTTGGCACGGCGACGCTTCTTCTCCGAAGGCTTTTCGTAGAAAGACCGCTTCTTGATCTCCTTGAAAAGCCCATCCTTGGAGCAGATGCGCTTGAAACGCTGCAGGAAGCGTTCGCCCGGTTCGCCGGCGCGTATGGTTACCTTGATGGCCAAATGGTTTCTCCGATCCGTACTGAATACCTGTAAGTCACGATGCGGTAAGGCATTCGTGAATGGCCAAAAATACAGGACGGCAGGGTCCATGACAATACCTTTTCACCCTTTTTACGGGGTATCGAGGTGGCGATAAGCAGGTTTTATGTTTTTTTCAGGCGGTATCGGCTGATTCCCCCTATAAAGACACTCCCGGCTGAGGAGCCCGGGAAATACGGCGTAAAGCGGAAGCCTGTAATGTTCCGCCGGAGTACCCGTGGTAAGCGCTTCGCGGCATGAGCGCAGCGGCAGGTGGTATGGAAAAGAGTGAAGAGTTAGAAGAGAGCGGGAAGCGGGAGGCAAAAGGCCCTGACCTCCGCAGTGTCTTTTCGATCGGCCTGTTGACCCTGTTCAGCCGGGTTCTCGGGCTGCTGCGGGAG
>CAJWMA010000094.1 GCA_913042995.1 uncultured bacterium
GAATGTTTTCGAGGCCGTGGTTGCCGCGGTCTACAAGGATGGCGGGCTCGAGCCCGCTCGCCGCTTCATCCTGAGAAACGTTTATCACCAGGTGCTGAACGTCGCCAGCGATCGTCACCAGCGTAACTACAAGTCGCTGCTTCAGCAGTGGGCGCAGAAGGTTCTCAGCCTGACCCCGACCTACAGGGTCGTCTCCGAGAAGGGGCCTGATCACCTGAAGTCCTTCGAGGTCGTTGCCGTCGTCGGAGATAAGCGTTATGCGATCGGTACAGGCCAGGCGAAGAAAGAGGCCGAACAGGAGGCCGCGCGCAAGACGTTGAAGATGTTGGATGAAGCCGAGGCCGTAGCGGTGGAAAAAAAGTGAGCAGCGCCCTTCTTCAAGACTACCTGCTTTGCGATGAATTCAAACAGGCCAGTGCCCTGTTTGATTCCGGCTCCGCCCGGCTTGGAGGCTTCTGGGGCGGCTCGTTCTCCTTCTTTCTCGGGGGCTGGCACGGCGCTCGACGCGAGGGGGATGGCAGGCGTGTGCTCGTGACCTCCTGCCAGGAGGATGCCGACCAGCTGCTGGAAGAGCTGGAGGCCTTTGTTCCAGGCAGCGCCGCGGCCTTTCCAGCCTGGGACTCGCTCTTTCTCGACAGCTCGAATCCAGACCCCCTGGTTTATGGCGAGCGGCTTCGGATCCTTGAGCAGTTGCTGGAGCCGGAGGCTGGGCCGGCCTTTATAGTGACCCCGGTTCACGCGCTCGTTCAGCCCGTTCCGCAGCCCGGCCTTCTCCAGGATGCCCGTGTCGAGCTCGTCCAGGGGAGAGAGCTTTCACCCGCGGAGCTGGCCGCAACCCTGACCGCCAAGGGGTATCGGAACGTTCCACTCGCGGAGGAGGCGGGCGAATATTCAAGCCGTGGGGACATCTTCGATGTGTTCCCTTTTTCGCACGAGTCGCCCCTTCGCCTGGAATATTTCGGCGACCAGGTCGAATCCATCCGCAGGTACGATCCCACCACCCAGCGCTCCCTGCCGGAGTCGGTCGAGGAGCGTGTTGAGTTCGCGCTCACCACTGGCGACCAGATCTTTCGAGATTGCTACAGGGGAGAGGAGGCTCTTCTGCTTGATTATCTCCAGGAGAGCGACCGGGTGATCCTGTGGGAGGCCGATGCCGTTTTTGACCGGGTGAGAAAAGTCTTCAACAATTTATTGGGTACCGCCGGCGATGCCGTTCGCGACCAATTCCTGCTCAGGCTTCGCGGCCGTGCCGGGGTGCACGCTTCCTGTATGCCGGTGACTTCCGATTCGGTTCCCGCAAGCACCCTTGGCTTTGGTTCTGTGGAACAGATGCGCTCAACGGATATCGCCCGGGCCTTTGATTCCCTGAGGTCACGCATCGCGAGCCAGATCGAGGTTACGGTGTATTGCGAGAGCGAGGGCGAGGCGAAACGATTTGGCGAGCTGCTCAGGGACCATCAGCTCGGCGCTGAGAAGGGGATCACCATCGAGGTCGGGGGGCTGCGGCGCGGCTTCGAGATCACCGCCCTTTCCCGCGCGGTGTTGACCACGAGGGAGCTTTTCAACCGGCAGGTCGTCAGAAGAGCTCGCCGAACGAAGGCGGCTTCCGGCAAGGCGATCCGCAGCTTCCTGGAGCTGAGGAAGGGCGACTATGTAGTTCACCTTGTGCACGGTATCGGCCGCTACATGGGTATAGAAGCTCTCGAGAAGGATGGCGTCGAGCAGGAATTCCTCGTCCTGGTCTATAAGGGTGATGTGAAGGTCTATGTTCCTGTGTCGAAGATTGACCTGGTCCAGAAGTATATCGGCAGCGGCGACAGGGTTCCGAAGCTTGACAAGGTTGGGGGGACGAGCTGGGCGCGAAAGAAGGACGAGGTCGAGGCGGCCCTGATGGACCTGGCCGCTGAGCTGCTGGATGTCCAGGCTGCCCGGCTGGAGCACCCGGGCATCGCCTACGAGGAGGATAGCGAATGGCAGCGCCAGTTCGAGGCGGCCTTTCCTTTTGACGACACCGAGGACCAGGTGGAGGTGACCGTCGCGATCAAGGAGGACATGCAGCAGCCAAGGCCAATGGATCGGCTGGTTTGCGGTGATGTCGGCTACGGGAAGACCGAGCTGGCCATGCGGGCCGCCTTCAAGGCGGTCGAGGGAGGCCGGCAGGTGGCCATTCTCGTTCCTACGACCCTGCTGGCCCAGCAGCACTACAGGTCTTTTTGCGACCGGATGGCAGGCTTTCCCGTCACCATCGAGGTTTTGAGCCGCTTTCGTTCGCGGTCCCAGCAGCAGGAAACGGTCGAGGGAGCCCGGCAGGGACGGGTCGATATCCTGATTGGGACCCACCGCCTCCTTTCGGCGGACGTCGGCTTCAGGGATCTCGGCCTGGTGGTCATCGATGAGGAGCAGCGGTTCGGAGTCGTGCACAAGGAGAAGCTCAAGCGCCTGAGAAGTGAGGTCGAGGTTCTCACTCTCTCGGCCACCCCGATCCCGAGAACTCTCCACATGGCCTTGCTGGGAATACGGGACATCTCCAGCCTGTCGACGGCTCCCGAAGGGCGGATGGCGATCCAGACCGAGCTCAGTCATTTTGACACCAATCGCATGAGGGAGATCATCGTTCGTGAGCTTAACCGGGACGGCCAGGTTTACCTTGTGCACAACCGGGTCATGGACATCGAGGTACTCAAGAAGCAGGTCCAGGAGATTGTACCCGAGGCAAGGGTGCTGGTTGTGCATGGCCAGCTGAACGAGAGAGAGCTCGAGTCGCGAATGAGCGCCTTCATGCGGCACGAGGCAGATGTGTTGCTGGCGACGACCATTATCGAGAGCGGCATCGACATTCCCAGGGTCAACACCATCATCATCAACGAGGCCGATCGCTATGGCCTTGCCGACCTCCATCAGCTTCGCGGCCGGGTCGGGCGCTACAAGCACCAGGCCTACTGCTATCTCTTTCTCCCCGAGCATCGTCATGTCAGTCCGGAGGCTCTCAAGAGGCTCCAGGCCCTGGTTGAATATTCCGGCCTGGGTTCCGGTTTCCAGATCGCGATGCGAGACCTGGAGATTCGCGGCGCGGGCAACATTCTCGGCAAACAGCAAAGCGGTCATATCGCGACGATCGGCTACGACCTGTACTGTCGCCTGCTGGAGAAATGTGTTCATTCGATGAAGGATCAGCACTACCAGGAGCCGGTTACCGTTGAGATCGACCTCGCCTTGCAGGCGCATATTCCCGATGACTTCATCGGGTCCCAGGAGCTCAAGCTCGAGGTCTACCGGAAGATCTCTACGGCGCAGAGCCGGGAGGCCCTGGCGGATCTCGCAGAGGAAATTCGCGATTGCTACGGCGAGCTGCCGCCCCAGGTTGACCAGCTCCTGGGCCTTCAGCAGCTGCGCCTGGATTGCACCGCCTGGGAGATTGAATATGTCGGTTGCGAGGAGGGAAACCTCATTCTTCGAGGCGGAGAGAAGCTGAAGGGCCTTCTCGATGGTTGCCCTTGCCGAATCTCCGTTCTCGATCCCGCTACGGTCGCGATTTCCCTGCGAAAACAAGGTCTGCCGGGGCAGGGTCAGAAGCCGGGAAAACACCTGTTTTCACTTGTTGCTCAATGGATGGAGACAGGTAAATTTCCCGAATCAAGACGGCTGGGAAGACGATTCGTGGACATATCGGAGTGAACCTTTACATTAACAGTGTCAGGTAGCAGTTCAAACGGGAGCGATGGATGTTGAGCAAGGCCAGGTTGTTGATATTGGCCGGTCCGGTACTTTTTCTCGCGGCAACCCTCAGCGGCTGCGGCGGCTCCGAAAAAGTCTCGGTCGCTCCGCCGGTCACCACTTTCGCTGCTCCCGAGAAGCCTCCGGCGAAGAAAGAGGCAGGGGCCGAGGCTCCGGTTGGCGGAGCCCCCGGGATTGAAGAGAACCGGACCGGAGGCATCGCCGCGATTGTCGGGAACAAGGTTATTTCACGTTCCCGGCTCAGGAAGAAGGTCGACCAGCGAATTCTTGCCATCGTAGCGCGGCAGCAGGTGTCCCCCGCAGCGATCAACCGCCGTCAGCAGGAGCTTCCGATTCTCTTGGAGATGGTCAATAAGGAACTCATTATCCAGGCCCAGATGGCCGTCTACCCCGGCAAGGAGATAGAGGACCTGGTGGTTCTTGACAATGTCATGGCCTGGGTCGACCGGGACATTCAGAAGCGTCGTAAGGCCGGCCAGAAGGGGGTTACGACCCGGCAGGATTACTTCGACATTCAGAAGAACGAGCTGGGCCTCAGCCGTGAAGAGGTTGTTCGCGAGATCCGCGAGAAGATGCTCTCGGAGATGTATCTCTGGCAGGAGGTCTACGGAAAGCTCGACACCTTCATTCCTCCTTCGGAGTCACGAGCCTACTACCGGAGCCATCGCGAAGAATTCACGCCTCCTCAGGAGGTGCACTATCAGCGTATCAAGATCTTCGATAACGCCGATGCTTTCGAAGCGGTCCAGAGTGTGCGGCAGGGATTACAGGAGGGGAAGGCCTTCAGCGCCCTTGCGATGGCCCATTCCGAAGAGTTCCAGGGGAACCCCAAGCTCAGGGCGACGGTTTTCAAGAACAAGTTCAGTGAGCTCGATGACTTTCCTTTTCCCATTCCAGTCATCCTGAAGAGCCTTCGCGAAGGCCAGCACTCGGGACCTGATCGGGCGCAGGGGGCCTTCTGGTTCTTTCGCATGAAGGAGATCATCAAGGGTGAGCCGAAGACCTATAAGGAGGCCCAGGGCACGATCGAGAACAGGTTGCTTATCGCCCGCCGTAAGGTCGCCTACGGTCAACTCATCGAGAGGCTCAAATCTTCAACTCGAGTTGAGGTCTATCTTGGAAGCCAGGCCGCCGCTGCGCGGCCGAAGAAGCCTGTCGGTCCCGTGCTCGCGCCGAAGCCGGCGAAGAAGAAGCCGGCCGCGCCCGCGGGTTCCTGACGGCCAGCCGCGGGCTCTCCCGGCACCTCAGGCTCCGCAGTGGCCGTATTCTTCGAGGAAGGCGGCCATGGTCACCGCTCCCCGATGGTAGTCCTTGATACGGAAGTGCTCATTTGGAGCGTGGAGATTGTCATCTGGAAGCCCGAGGCCGATCAGGAGGCTCTCCGCCCCGAGAGCTTCCTGGAAGGTGTTGACCACTGGAATCGAGCCGCCCTCGCGAACAAAGACCGGCTGACGTCCGAAGCCTGTCTCGAGAGCCTTCTCCGCCGCCTTGACCGCTGTCCCGTCACGCGAAACGATGACCGGGCTGGCGCCGTGGTGGGGACGGACCTCGATTTCGACGGTATCGGGAGCTATCTCGTTCAGGAAGTCGCATACCAGGGTTGCGATCTTCTCGTGATCCTGGTCGGGAACCAGGCGCATGGAAAATTTGCAACTGGCGGTCGCCGGCAGAACGGTCTTGGCTCCCTCGCCGGTAAAGCCGCTGATCATTCCGTTGATATCGAGGGTCGGCCGCGCGCCTTTTCGCTCGAGCGTGGTATAGCCCGCCTCGCCAAAGACTTTCACCGCCCCGACTGATTTTCTGAACTCCTCCTCGTCGAAGGGGAGCTCCGCCATCATCTCGCGCTCCCAGTCCTCCAGCGGTCTGACGTCATCGTAAAAGCCGGGGATCGCGATCTTTCCATCGGGCCCCTGGCAGGCGGCCATCAGGCAGGTGAGGACATTGGCGGGGTTGGCCACCGCGCCTCCGAAGGATCCGGAGTGCAGGTCGGTCGCAGGCCCCCTGACGAAGACCTCCAGGTAGCAGAGGCCTTTGAGGCCGTAGGTGATCGCCGGCATGTCGATGCCGAACTGGCTGCAGTCGGAGATGAAGACAATGTCACAGGCCAGCCGGTCGAGCTCTTTGCGGATGAACGGATCGAGGTTGGGGCTGCCGACCTCTTCTTCGCCTTCGCAGAGAACCTTGACGTTACAGGGAAGCTTCCCATTGACCTCCCGCGAGGCCTGGATGCCCTTGATGAGGGCGTAGAACTGGCCCTTGTCATCGGTGGCGCCGCGGGCGAAGAGGTATCCATCCCTCTCCGTTGGTTCAAACGGAGGACTCTCCCACTCATCGTCGGGGTCCGATGGCTGCACATCGTAGTGGCCGTAGACGAGGACGGTCGGCGCGCCGGGAGCCTCCAGGCGTTCACCGTAGACGATGGGATGTCCCTCGGTTTCGAAGACCTCGGTCTCCAGTCCGGCCTCCGCCATCAACTCGCCCATACGCCGGGCGCAAGTGTCGACCTCCCCGGCAAGCTTCGGGTCAGTGCTGACGCTCGGGATCTTCAACAGCTCGATGAGCTCCTGCAGGTTCAGCTCTTTACGCTCATCAATATAGGCCTGTAGCTTGCTCATCGTTCCCTCAGTCTGTCGTTGGTTGTTTTTCGGTGCCTGGCCGTTGCGGCCCGGCCGTAGAGGTTCGAGACAGCCTAAGTGATGGAGGTGGTTTTTTCGAGACTATTGGGCGTGATCGGTGCCGTGTCGGCGGGAAAGAAAAACTAGTATCCCGTCGCCGGCATCTTTGCGGTACATTGTCTGTTGCTTGAATAAAACAGCGAACCAGAATTCATCGGAGCGGCACAATGGCTGAATCACTTGGAAGAAGACAATTTATCCGCACCGCCTCGGCGGCCTGCGTCACGACGACCTTGGGAATGAAGGGACTCGCGGCGGTTCCCCTGCAGGTCTCAACCGGTGAACACCGCGGCAAGATCTACAAATCGGTCAAGTTCGGAATGGTTGGAGGCAAGCTCTCGATCCAGCAGAAGTTCGAGCTGCTCAAGGAGCTGGGCTACGATGGAGTCGAGCTGAACAGCCCGGGCGGCTGTAATAAAAAGCAGGCCCTGGCCGCGAGCAAGGCGGTCGGATTGCCGATTCATGGAGTGGTAGATTCCATCCACTGGGGCACCAGGCTCTCTGACCCCAGGCCCGCGGTCCGGGAAAAGGGCCGGGCAGGCCTGGAGACGGCTGTGCGCGACACCCACCTCGTCGGGGGCACCTCCGTCCTGTTGGTTCCCGGTCGCGTCGCCAATAAGGATAAAGAGAACCAGGAGCAGGTCTGGGAGAGGTCGATCGAACAGATCAGCAAGGTCCTGCCGCTCTGTTCCCGCCTGGGAATCCACATCCTGATAGAGAATGTATGGAACGGTTTCTGCTATGTGCACGGCGGACCGGACAACCAGACCGCCGACAAGCTGGCGGAGTATCTCGACGCGATGAACAGTCCCTGGGTCGGAGCCTACTTCGATATCGGCAACCACCAGAAGTACGGCAAGCCCGCCGATTGGATTCGTACCCTCGGCCGCCGGATCGTGAAGCTGGACGTGAAGGGGTGGGGCAAAAAGAACGGTTTTTGCAAGATTGGGGATGGGGACGTAGACTGGGCGGATGTTCGGAAGGCGCTCACGGAAATCGGCTTCAGCGGCTGGGCGACAGCCGAGGTCGGGGGAGGAGGAAAAGAGCGCCTCAAGGAGATTGCAGAGAGAATGGACCGGGCCCTCGGGCTCTGAACAGAGGAAATACCATGGATAAGCTCTCACGCAGAGATTTCACACGGAATGCGATCAGCTCCGTTCTGACCTTTTCCCTGCTGGAAACTCTTTTCGAAAACGATGCGTTCGCGGATGAGATCAAGCCCCTGACGGGCAAATGGCTTACGGAGATGAACCAGCTGGCCCGGGATCTCAAGGGCGAAAAGATCCAGCAGGTTGTCTGGCAGGATAAGGTCGAGGAGCTTTTCTCCGAGGTGCCGCTTGAGGATCTTCTCGAGTTGGTGAATTTCGAGCGCCTGACGAAGAATCTGAAGATCAAGTCGGGGTCTGAGACCAGCCTGCGGTTCAATTTCAACAAGGTGGAGGGCGCGCCTGCGAAGCTGGCCTTTGGCAAGCAGATCTTCGCGCTCAACAAGGGGAACTCGGTCGTTCCTCATGGTCACAACAACATGGCCACCGCGTTTCTGATTCTCAAGGGAGATCTGCACGGCCGCCACTTCGATCGTCTGCGGGATGAGCCGAAGCACCTGATCATCAAGCCGACCATCGACCGCAAGTTCAAGCCCGGGGAGCACTCTTCCATCTCTGACTACAAGGACAACATCCACTGGTTTGAGGCTCTCACCGATGGCAGCTTTATCTTCAATATTCACGTCTTCGGGTTGAAGCGTCCCGGCCCCAGGCTGCCGACCAGTCGCGTCTATGTCGACCCGGAAGGCGAGAAGCTCAAGGGCGGCCTGATCCGCGCGCCGCGGTCGAATTTCAAAGAGCTCACCAGGAAGTACAGCTGAGTTCCGCTCGAGGCCTCAATCGCACGCGTCCTGCCCATGCAGCCGTGTCAGGTTGAGCCCCTCTTCTACCTTGATCCGGGGTTTGGCGATATCGTACCTGTAGTACTCGATGACCTCGTGGGATTGTTTGCTGAAGGCATAGGGTCTCGGGTGTCTCAGTATGCCGAAACGAATAAGCCGCAGCTCTCCATCGCGGGTTTCAAAGTCGATGAGAACAGATCGTCCCGAGTGGTGCGGTTGAAGGGATGTGCCGGCGAGCAGGCTGGTGTCTCGAAAGGCGTCCCGGAGCTTTTCCCGGGCTTTTTTCTCGAGGCGTCTGCGTTTGAGCCATCTCCGGATTCTCATAGGCGCTGATCTCTGCCCTGAAGGCGGTAGCCAGGGTGCGTACTGCACGGATGAATATTGTGACACGCAGTAGATGTCCTCGCAGTGTAAACCCTGTATAATTGGGCAAATAGAGCGGGAGGGCGATTTTTTCGTCAGCTCCTGTGGGGGAATGGGCGGCGTGTTGCGTAGGACCGTATCAGGCCTGTCTTTTTAGCGAATTTTTTTTGGGAGCACTTCGTGATGAGGAAGATGAGGAAGCAGTACGGTGAGTCTCACCTTTTGAGCCGGATGGTTTGTAGTGCAGTGCTGGCCGCGGTTTTCTTGAACGGCAGCCTTGCCGCCCAGGAAACCTGCGAAGATGCGGCTGATCTTGGAATTGAAACAGTTCAGGGCTCGACCCAGGGAGCGCCCCGGGGTGGAGAATCCGACTGCGGGCGTTCAGATAACAGTCCCTCGCATTGGTATAGATATACTGCCGACGCCGATGCTTCGGTGACGGTCAGCACTTGCGGCAGTGATTACGATACGGTTCTCTCGGTCTATTCGAGCTGTCCGGCAGATGAGGACAACGAGCTCGGCTGTAACGATGACACCTGCAACCTCCAGTCCGAGGTCGAGTTCAGTGTCACCGAAGGCCAGGAATACCTGGTTCGCGTGGCAGGTTACCGCGGGCGCACCGGGGGCTACACACTCGAGCTTTCTTCTGATGGAGCCGGCCCCGGTCCCGGGCCGGGCCCCGGAAATTGTGAAGACGCCGCGGAGCTCACGCTCGATAATCGGGTTGAAGGCAGCACCGCGGGCAGGGAAAGTACCGGCAGCGCGTCCTGCGGCAGCTCGAGCCAGAGTCCTGACGCCATCTTCCGCTATGTGGCGGAGGCGCCCTGCCTCCTGGTTGCGAGTACTTGCTCCAGCGGCTACGACACCGTTCTTTCCATCCACTCTGAATGTCCACCCACGAACGCCAACCAGCTTGCCTGTAATGATGATGCCTGTGACCTGCAGTCCACCATCGCCTACGAGGTGGAGGCCGACACGACCTATTTTATCAGGGTCGCGGGTTACAACGGGGCAAGCGGGGATTTCAGTCTTGAGCTGAGTTGTTCGGATCCGCCTGTGGAGGGTGAGGGCGCGGACATCACGATCTCGAGCATGAGCGGCATTCGCCAGATGGGGCGGCTCGGCGATGTGGTCGCTCTCTCGATGCAGTCAACGATCTGCAATATCGGCAGCGATGCGGTGGACTGGTACGGAAACCCAGACCCGCGGCATCCCTTCCTGGTTTTCAACCTCTACCGTATGCTGGGAGGCCGCCTGGACCAGGTTGGCCAGTCCTGGGCGAAGCACGGGTTCGCGGCATCTCAGACCAGTGGAGTTTGCGGTCCACCCTGCCGGACTGATGGGGACGGAAATCTTGGCCCCGGCTGCGCCGACATCTACGGAGTCAGCACGAACGCGTCCCAGCGGACCTTCGGGCCCCGCCATGAGATCAATCCCTGGACGGGAGCCTTTACCTACGCCGGTTCGCATATCGACACAACGAGCTCGAGGCACGATCCTGTGCAGCATCGGCTCGTTGTCAGCGATGAGGATCTCGATCCGGAGTCGAACCCTGGAGCCCGGTATTTTGTCGAGCTTTACACCCTCTCCCATGATGATTCTGAACACACCAACAGCTTGGGCTGGCAGGAGGTCGATATTTCCGGACAGCCCGGAGGCACCTGGGACTTTGATTTCCGCCAGGTCATGGGAAACGAGGGCCCGGCTCTCGATGCCTGGGAGGGCGGAGAGAGGACGGTCATTCCCGAGGGCGAGCTGGTTGATGACGGACGCAGCTACATCGATCTCCACGTCAGCGAGAACGAGGATGGTACCTACCGTTACGAGTACGCTCTCTACAACCTGGACCTGCACCGCGCGGTCGCTTCGCTCACCATCCCGGTGGGCGAGGGGGTGGAGATCTCCGGTATTGGCTTCAAGGCTGTTCAGTCCGCCGATGATGGTTTTAACAACGAGCCCTGGGCGGCCACCAGGAACGCTTCCGGCTTGACCTGGTCAACCAGCCCGGTCGCGGAGCATCCGAACACCAACCCCCTTGGCTGGGGCAGCCTCTACAATTTCTGGTTCGATGCCGATGCGGCTCCTGCCGAGGGCAGCGTCACGCTTGGAGTTTACAGGACCGACCTTGAGGGGCCGTCCTCTTTCGCGGGAGTCAGTCGGGTTCCGGGCGGCGCCGCTCCGCCTCCCCCGGGAGGAAGCATCTTCCGTCGGGGCGACACCGATGGAAACGGCACGGTTGAATTGACGGACGCGGTCTTTATCCTCGGCTATCTCTTCCAGGGCAGCGCTACGCCTGCGTGTCTCGAGACCGCCGATAGCGATGACAACGGCAAGGTGGATGTTTCTGATGCCATTCGGCTGTTGGGCTGGCTCTTTGCCGGAGGGTCTCCGCTGGCGCCTCCCGGCTCTGAGGAGTGTGGACGCGATCCGACTCCGGGTGACGAGGATGAATGCGATTATGATGCGAACAGCTGCTGAGCGTGCTCGCCGGCTTCCAGGCCGGTAGCCGCTGGGTTCGCTTGCGAGTGTTGCGAGAGGTCCGCCGGTTTCAGCTGTTGCTCGGGAGAAGAGAAAAGGTGGGAAGGCCGCTGCTGATTTTACTGGGTGTTTTTTGCGCCGGCTGCTCCTCGGCCGGGGTTCGGCCCGCGTCATCGGTTTCCCATTCGGAGGTCATCGGCGCCTCGGTAGAAGGGCGGGCGATCACGGCGGAGATCCTGGGCCGCGACGGTCCGGCCTTCCTCATCTTTGGAGTCATCCACGGCAACGAGCCGGCAGGGGAGCCCCTGCTCAATCTTTTTCTCGGTCATCTCAAGAAGAACCCGTCCCTGTATTCCCGCCGCCGGCTGGTGGTGATCCCTGTTCTCAACCCGGATGGTCTTGCAAGGAAGAGCCGCTACAATGTCAGGGGAGTTGATCTGAACAGGAACTTCCCGGCATCCAACTTCAAGAAGAGTCGGCGCAACGGACCCTATCCCGCCAGTGAGCCGGAGACCAAGGCTCTCATGAAGATGATTCGTCAATTCCGACCGACCCGGGTGCTGGCGGTGCACTCGCCGCTGCTTTGCGTAAACTATGATGGTCCGGCCGACTCGCTGGCCGCCGCCATGGCCCGGGCGAGCGGCTATCCTCTCAAGCCCTCGATCGGCTATCCGACGCCAGGTTCGCTCGGAAGCTACGCGGGCATCGATCTGCGCCTTCCGACGATAACCCTCGAGCTACCCGGGAAGCTTTCCGGCGAGAAGGCCTGGGCTGACCTGAAAGAGGCGCTCCTGGTCTTCGTGAATCACTGAGCCCAGGAGGCTTTATTTGTTCACGGCGACAGAGGTGTCGTCCGTCCGCGGCCTGCTTGCCGTCTCGAAGGAGTCCGTCCATTTCTTCCATTCCGCCTCGGCTGCCCGTACGGCGAGCTCGGCCGCGGCGACCTCCTTGAGGGCTCGCTGGATCTTTGTGCCGTGGGCGGCCAGGGCGCTTACCTCGGCCGCCAGCCGCGTTCCCAGCTCGGCGCTTTTTGCGGCCGCGTCCGCGGCCTGTTTGCGGCTTTCTTCCCAGGCCTTGACCGAGTTTGCCAGCGCCGAGGCCAGCTCAGCGGAGGATTTTTCGAGATCGGTGATCAACTTGCCGGCCGCGGCGAGCTTCTCGGTTTCCACTGCGTCGACCTGCAGGGCGTCGGTTTTCGAGATGATCTCCGCGGCTTTGCTCGAGGAACCGGCGGCTTTTTCGAGCAGGTTGCGAGCGGCCGCGGCGGCGGCATCAGCCGTCTTGCGGGCGCTCTCCGCGTTGGCCTTGAGCTCTCCGCGCAGGCTTGCGAGCCGC
>CAJWMA010000095.1 GCA_913042995.1 uncultured bacterium
GTCTTTCAGCTTCGCCTGCGCCAGCGAGGCCAGCGTTCACTTCGGACTGGAAAAGAACAACCCCATCGACGCCATCACGGTTCGCTGGAGCGATGGCAGCATCGAAAGCTTCACAGCCGATGGTGTCGACCGTCTCCTCGTGTTGAGCAAGGGAGAGGGCGCTCGGAAAAACTGACCGGCGCTCTCAGGGCTCCTCGCCAAGCGCGGGGTTGAGAGAGACCGCCTTCAGGCGATCAGCCGCAGCCTTCTCCTGGTCGCCAATCTCTTCCCAGGCCTTGCTGCGGGCCAACCAGACGCCAGCCTGCCTTGGGGCCCGCTTGAGCACAGCTGAAAAATCTTCAACCGCCCCTTCATAATCCTCCAGACCGTGCCGGGCCATGGCTCGAAAGCGCAAGGCCCGGAGGTCTCCAGGCTGCAGCTCGAGCACCTTGTCCAGGTCGCCAAGCGCCTCGGCATAGTCTCCCTTAGCTCCGTAATGCATCCCACGGTTGAAATACGCCCCCGCCAGCTTGGGGTCCAGCTTCAGGGCTGCCTCCCAGTCCTTGAGCGCTCTGGCGATGTTGCCTGATTGCTTGTAAAAGATGCCGCGGTTGACCAGGAAGGGGGCATTGTAGGGATCAAGCCGGATCGCGGTATCACAATCGGCGATCGCCTCCTTTACCTTTCCCTGTCTTCCCAGGATCCCGGCCCGGTTGGCATAGGCCTTCACGTAATCGAGCTGGACTCCAATGGCGCCTCCATAGGCCTCGATGGCGCCGGCCAGATCATTGCTGCGGGCCTTCGCGACCCCCAGGTAATAGTAGGCATCGGCCTTCTTTGGATCGAGCTTGATCGCTCTACCCAGGTCCTCGATCGCCTGCGGCAGCTGCCCCATGGCCAGATGGGCCTTGGCTCGCTCCAGGCGCGCCTCCACCGGACTCTCCCCGCTGGCGATCGCCCTGGTGAAAAGGTCGATGGCAAGAGCCGTCTCGCCTTCGGTCAGCAGCGCCCTCGCTTCGTCAAGGTAGACCCTCTGCTCCACAGCAGGGCTTCCTCCCTGCGGCGAACAGGCGCCCAGGAAGATCACGCCCAGGAGACATCCCGCTGGAAGTAATAGCCCTCTTGTCATTCGCTTTACCGGAAATCCTTTTCGGGAAGGATTCATCGATAGCATTTCTCTATAGCTCTGTAACCAGATCGGAAGATACGCTCCTCCTGAACTTCGCGCTGACCTCTCCCTGCAGGGAGCCCGAGGGAAGCCTGCTGTCAAAGCTGTAGCCAAAGGCCTCAATGTCTCGCCGGTAATGATTCTCCACCAGTTCCGAGAGTTCTTCATCATAATACTCCCGGTAATCAGCCCGGCTCTCCGAGACCCGTTTCCTGGGCAATTCGAGGGTCGGAACTCCGATCCTCGAACAGATCTCCGCCCAATCATCCTTCAGGCGCTCAAAGCAACCGACATAGTCCATCAGCATGCTGCCATCCATATTGATCATGTAATCGATCATGTTCTGGTTCAGCGGATCGATAGCGCGGTGGTAGGGACGGTCAGGATTGAAATTCCAGCGCAGATAATCGCCAAATTCTACGCATCCGTTTTCACTCATCACATCCGGCCATTCCCGCTTCAGGTGATAGAAAGCGCTCACCTGGATATCCCAGGGATTACGGATAAAGGTAAACTTGAAGAACTCCTCGAATTGCTCCCTCGGCATGACATCGTACGCGGCCACCACCCGCGCATGCCTGGGGATCTTGGTCCCGATTCGATGCCTGAAAATCTTCGAGAAGTTGTAGCAAAGGACCTGGGGATAGGAGAGCGGATCCCTCCTGCGCAACCGCTTCAGGGCACTCTGGATGCTCGTCCCGGCAGTCTTCGCGATGTGTACGAAAAGAAACTTGTACCGATTTGAAAATAACATGGGCTCCTCACTCCGCTGGCGCTCTCCTGCAATAACAGCAACCAGCTTCACTTCACTTCACTTGCAGCTTTTATACCTGACCGGAAGCCGGTAGAAAAGATTTCTTCCTCTTGTAGAAAAACAACTCCAGGACGGCTGAGCATCTATCGGCTGTTTTTATAACGCTTTCCCCTCGAAAGGGTAGGGAAGGGTAGAATGAAGGTATTCGATAATCAAGTATTCAGGACGGATCGAGATGGGATTAAAACAAACGGCTGTCATCTTCGTTGGATACCAGAATGACTATTTTGCAGATGATGGCATTCTTCGAGCAGTCATCGAGGAATCGGATCGAACGAACCGCATCCTGGAAAACAGCATAGCTATTGTTGAGGGGCTGAAGGACACCGAGTCCACAATGATCCAGACCCCGATTATCTTCACTGAAAACTACGACGAATTAGTTAACCCGATCGGCATCCTGAAGACCATCGCCGAGGTAAAAGCCTTCCAGTCCGGAACACGGGGCTGTGACATCATTGAGCAATTCAAGGAATACGGAGACCGCATCATCACCGTGGAAGGCAAGCGGGGACTGAACGCCTTCGCCAGCACAGAACTCGATGAAACCCTGAAACGGAACGGAATCGAAGATGTCGTGGTCTGCGGAGCGGTCACGTCCATCTGCATTGACTCGACTGGCCGCGCCGCGCATGAACGCGGCTACGGGGTCACAATCCTCTCAGACTGCACCGCATCCCGAACTCCCTACGAGCAGGAGTTCTATTGCGAAAACATCTTCCCGCTTTACGCCAATGTGCTCACGGCCGCGGAATTTCTCGAAGGCGCTCTGGAGAAGTAATGAGCAGCGCCGACTCATCCAGGTCACAACCAGAAGAAAACACCCACATCTACCTCGACGAAACGGTCGAGTGTTCCTTCCAACAGAGCTCTCGGAGCACCATCAAGCAGGGGGCTCCCTCCGTCGGCAAGGCCAGCAAAGATCACGAACCGCCGCCGGCGGATGGTCCTTGCGAAAAAATCCAGCTCCATGCCGGGAGATCATCGGGACCTTCAGGATTTGAGATCACCGTCAACAAACCCATAGGATCCGGAGGAATGGCTGAGGTTGATGCCGCCACCCAGGAATCTCTCGGCAGGGAGGTCGCCCTGAAGCGGCCCCGGGCGGATCGAAACACTGAGGATGTGGCAGCTTCGCTCATCAACGAGGCCCGACTGCTGGCCAACCTTGACCACCCCAACATCCCCCCCGTACACCAGCTCGGCTTTCATGAGAATGGACAACCTGTAATCGTGATGAAACGGGTTTATGGGTACTCCTGGCGAACCATCCTCCACGACCCCGCGCACCCCTATTGGTCGGACCATCCCGGGGGGCAGTTGAAGCAGCACCTCGAAATTCTTCGCCAGGTCTGCAACGCGGTGGAGTACGCCCACGAAAAGAAAATCCTTCACCGCGACCTGAAGACCGACAATGTTATGGTCGGTGATTTCGGAGAGGTGTACCTGCTTGACTGGGGAGTCGCCATTGAACTTGATGAAAAAGGCGAGAGGACGATAGACCAGTTCTGCGGAACCCTGTGCTTTGCGGCCCCGGAGATGCTCAGCTCAAGCATCCCGCTCACCAGGCGCACCGATGTCTACCTGCTGGGCTGCATCCTCCACGAAATCCTGACTCTTGAACTCCGTCATCAAGGAGACAGTCTCAAGGAACTGATCGATAAAGCCCTGGCATCAGAGCCCTTCGAATACAACGAGGCTGTGCCTCCAGCGTTAGGAATCATCGCCAATAAGGCAACCCATCGTGATCCTGACGAGCGCTACCAGAATGCGAAAGATTTCCGCAAAGCCATCGACGTCCACCTCTCTCATTACCAGGCCCTGGATCTTCTAAACTCCACAAAAGAAAAACTGGCATCCCTCGAAGAGCTCTATAAAAAAAAGACGACTAAACGGCAGGGCTTCAAATTCCATGAGATAGCCTACCTCTGCAGGTTCGGCTTTCAGCGAGTAGAAAAGATCGCGCCGGACCTCGAAGGCACGCAGGCTGGCCTTCTGCGAACTTTAGAGCTGCAGATGCTCTTCGAACTGGAGCTCGGCCAGCTCGAGGCGGCCAGGAGAGTCATTCAGCTTATCCGCGATACACAGCCCGCATGGGAAAGACTTGAAGGCCTCGAGACACTGCTGGAAGAGGTCGAGAATAAACAGCACGAATCCAATGAACTCTCTACCCAGATCCAGTACAAACTCATGGAGGAGTTGCAGAAGAGAAAAAAAGAATAGGGCGCCACGGAATCTTTTGGTTTTCTCTCACGAGTTCCTTAAAAGCCGGTAGCGACAACCGCGGTGATCAGTTAAATAATCTGGTTCTGCTGAACTCGGACATTCCATACGGAGCGAAGATGAGCGATCACAGAATTGAAAAAGACTCTATGGGAGAGATGCAGGTGCCGGCGAACGCGCTCTGGGGCGCCTCGACACAGCGAGCTGTCATCAACTTCCCTGTCTCGGGCAGGCCCATTGCCCCTGAACTCACCCGCGCGCTTGGCCTGGTCAAGCTGGCCGCGGCCCGGGTGAACAACAAGCTCGGCGATCTGGATGCCGAGCTCGCGGGCTCGGTAGAGTCCGCCGCGCGCGAGGTTGCCGAAAACAAGCTCGACGAACACTTTGTCGTCGACGTTTACCAGACCGGATCGGGAACCTCCTCCAATATGAACGCGAACGAGGTCATCGCCAACCGCGCCATCCAGCTGCGCGGCGGAGAGATCGGAGACAAGTCTGTCCACCCGAACGACCACGTCAACCTGGGCCAATCATCCAACGATGTCTTCCCCACCGCGATTCACGTGGCGGCGGCCGAGTCGGCCCAGTCACGTCTCATTCCCGCCCTCGAGGAGCTCCAGGACGAGCTGAAAAAGAAATCAGAGGAGTTCTGGGATGTCCTGAAGATAGGACGCACCCATCTCATGGACGCGACACCGATTCGCCTTGGACAGGAGCTTGGCGGACACGCCAGCCAGGTCGAGCACGGTATCTCCCATCTCCGCAACACCCTCGGACACCTCCAGGAGCTCGCCATCGGCGGCACCGCGGTTGGAACAGGGATCAACACCAGGGCGGCCTTTGGCTCGATGGTGGCCGCTGAGCTATCGAGCGAAACCGGCATCGAATTTACCGAGGCTGGGAATCACTTCGAAGCGCAGGCCGCCCAGGATGCGGCCGTGGCCGTCAGCGGAGCCCTCAAGACGATCGCCGTCTCGATGATGAAGATCGCTAATGACATCCGCCTGCTCGCCATGGGACCGCGCTGCGGCCTGGGAGAGCTGAAGCTTCCGGCGACCCAGCCCGGCTCCAGCATCATGCCCGGAAAGGTCAACCCGGTCATGTGCGAATCGGTGATCCAGGTCGGCGCCCAGGTTCAGGCGAATGACCTCGCAGTTCAGCTTGGCGGCCAGTGGGGCCAGCTTGACCTCAACACCATGCTCCCCCTCATCGCCCGCAATCTCCTTGAGTCGATGCGGCTGCTGGCCAATGTAGCCCGGGTCTTCACCGAAAAATGCCTGCGAGGTCTCGAGGCCGATGCCGAGCGTTGCCGCTCGCTCATCGAAGAGAGCCTGTCCATGGTCACCTCGCTCAATCCCCTCATTGGCTACGATGAGGCCGCGAAGGTGGCCAAGGAGGCCTTCGAAACCGGCAAGACCGTTCGCGCGCTGCTCGAGGAAAAAGAGCTCGTCTCGAAAGAGGACCTCGACAAGGCGCTCGATCCCGAATCGATGACCCGGCCCTCTGAATGATCCTGCAGGTCTCACGGTTTGCCTTTGCATTAGCACCCGCCTCTTATATTAATAGTCGGTTCGCTTTTCATTTCGCGGAGCCAGAGTAAGGCGATCGAATTCAAAGATGTTTTTTGGAACACAGACTATCAACGAAAAGGGGCATCTCGAGGTGGGCGGCTGCGACACTGTCGAGCTGGCGGGAAACCATGGGACGCCCCTCTACGTGGTCGACGAGGAGGCCCTGCGCCAACGCTGCGTTGAATACAGGGAGGCCTTCCAGGACAAGGCCCCCTCGGCCACGGTGGCCTTCGCCACCAAGGCCTTTCTCTGCAAGTCCATGGCGCGCCTGGCCTGCGAGGCCGGCCTCCATCTCGACGTAGCCTCCCTTGGCGAGCTCCGGCTGGTCGCCGAGGCCGGCGTTGCGATGGAGAAGGTCACGCTGCATGGAAACTACAAGAAAGATGAAGATCTCGAGGCTGCCCTCGACCTTGGCGTGGGGCTCGTAGCTCTTGACTCGACAGACGAATACAGACGTCTCTCGCAGCTGGCCGCAGAGCGGGGCATCCGACAGCGTTGCATCCTGAGGGTGTCGCCGGGAATTGACGCTCACACCCTCGACGCGATCTCGACCGGCCGCAACGATACCAAGTTCGGCATCACGGTAGAATCGGGAGCCGCCCTCACGGCAGTCGAAGAATGCCTCTCCATGCCGGGCATCGAGCTGATCGGAATCCACTCGCACATCGGAAGCCAGATCCTCGAGCTCGAGCCTTTCCAGCTGCTGGCGGCGAAGCTGATGGACCTTCTGCTCAGCGCCAGGGAGAAGACCGGCTGGAACCCGGAGCTGGTGGTCCTGGGCGGAGGCCTGGGAATCCAGTACGAGGAAAGCGACAACCCTCCGGAGCTCAGGTCCCTTGCCGAGGCCATCGTCGATGGTATCGAGCGTGAGGCGGCCGCACGGGGACTCGAAACACCCCGCATTGGAATCGAGCCCGGCAGGTCAATCGTCGGCGAGTTGGGCCTGACCCTCTACGAGATCGGCCCCATCAAGACCGTTCCTTCCGCAGATGGAAATACCCGCACCTACGTCTCGGTCGATGGCGGGCTCTCAGACAATCCCCGGCCCGTCATGTACGGATCCCCCTACCCTGTCATCCTGGCCAACAGGGCCGGAGAGGAGGCATCGAGCGAGGTCCGGATATCCGGCAGGCACTGCGAAACGGACACCCTCGTCCCCAGGGCCCTTCTTCCCGCGCCAAAATCCGGCGACCTGCTGGCCGTTCAGTGCACAGGGGCTTACAATCACACCATGGCGAGCAACTACAACTTCTTCTACAGGCCTGCCGTCGTCTTCGTCGAGCAGGGAAAAGCTCGCGAGGTGGTGCGACGTGAAACCCAGGAAGACCTATTGGCACGCGACCTCGGCTGAGGTTGAAGCGCGCAGTATATCCAGCTGTCCAGGCCTGCGGAGGCTCGGCAGGGTTCTGCTGTCGGCATCGCTGGCGCTGGTGTTGCTGCTGAGCGGTTGCGGAGGCTCCTACCTCTTCCAGCAGGGACTCGGCCAGCTCGACATCTCGCTGAACCGGGTGGAGCTAGATAACACCAACCTCCTTGATTCGTTCGATGCATCCCAGCGCGGCAAGCTCAGCTGGATTCCCCTGATCATCCAGTTTGCCGAAAATGAGCTGGGACTCGAACCCGGAGACTCCTACACATCTTACTTCGACACCCAGGGCGGGCCCGTCAGCTATACGGTCGTCGCCAGCCATCCGCTGGCCCTCGTCCCCTACCAATGGTGTTTCCCGCTCGTAGGCTGCGTTCCCTACAAGGGCTTTTTCAATCTCGAGGATGCCCGCGAGACGGCTCTCGACCTTCGTGGAGATGGCTGGGATGCGGAGGTCTTCCCGGTGCAGGCCTACAGCACCCTGGGCTGGTTCAGCGACCCACTGCTCTCCAGCATGCTCTCTCTCTCCATGCCGGAGATGGTCGAATTGCTTCTCCATGAAATCACACACAGGACCCTCTTCATCCCTTCACGGGGACAGCTGAACGAAGGCTTCGCCACCCACATGGGACGCGAAGGAGCCCGCCTGTTCTTCCTGGCTCACCCCGAAGCGGCTGACAAGGAAGAGCTGAAGAAATATCGCCAGGAGCGGCAACTCGACAGCCAGTACAAAGAGCTCATCTCCAGGCTGAAAACTGATCTCGAGATGCTCTACAGGGGAGCGGCCTCCCGTGAAAACAAGCTGGCCAGGAAAAAGGAGCTCTTCGCCTCAGCCACCCGCGCCGCGCGTGAGCTCTTGCAGGCGGACACCATTACCCTGGCCTCCAACGCCAGGGTTGTCGCCAGCGAGACCTACACTGCCCAGCTTGCGCTGCTTGAGCGGCTGCAGGAAAAAACAGGCGGCCATCCCAGGAAGCTGCTGGAGGTTCTGCGAGAGGCGAGAGATAACGGAAAGCTCAACGAGCTGCTGGCGGCGGAAGCTCAATGAACGCTGTCCTTCCCCTTATTCGACTGCGCGTCTCGGGCCTGCGAAACTCCATCATGAACGTCAGGAAGGACTCCGCGGCGAAGAGCCTGGTCATTATTTTCGGGCTTGGAAACGTGATCGGCCTGGGTTACTGGATCAGTCTGAACAGCTTCAGATTCATCGCCGATTTCAAAGCCTTTGGCGACCTGAACGCCAAGATGATCTCCCTGCTGCTGATGGCCCTCCTTGTCCTGGTGGTCCTCTCCACCATCATCATCTCCTACGCGACACTCTTTCTCGGCAAGGAGACGGCCTTTCTCTTCCAGACCCCGGCCCGCCCGCGTTCCATCCTCCTGATGAAGCTGACGGAATCGATCGCGATCAGTTCCTGGGCCACGCTCTTTCTCTGCCTGCCTGTGATGGTGGCCTACGGTGTCCACGAGAACGCGCCGCCGCTTTACTACACGGAGATGGCCGCGATAATGTTCCTCTTCGTTCTCTTTTCCGGATGTCTCGGCGCGCTCCTGGCTATCATCCTGGCCCCACTGTTCAGGCGGCTCTCTCCGAAGATGCTGCTGGTGACAGCGCTGGCCGTCCTGGTCGTGCTGAGCTGGCTCTTCCTGCGTTCCTTTGAATTCGGAACCATTGAAGAAGACCGAAAAAATCTCCTGGTCCTGGACCGCTTCGCCTCGGGCTTCGAGGTCTTTCGCTCGCCCTGGTCCCCGAGCCGCTGGGCCAGCACGGCGATCAGCTCCGCCGTTCACGGAACCCACGGTGAGGTTCTCAGCAACACTCTCACGCTGCTGGCCAACACCCTCATCTTCCTGCCGCTGCTCTCCTTCTACGGAAAAAGGTACTACAACCGGGAATGGACCGCCCACCAGGGCTCCTCTTCGACGCTGGCTACTGTTGGAAGTAAATCTGCGGCGACCTGGCGTCCAGGCGGCAGCCCCATGGCCGCTCTCCTGCGCAAAGACCTCCTCCTCTTCATTCGAAGCCCCTCCCAGCTGGCCCAGTCTCTGCTCTTTCTGCTGCTGATGGTTATCTACTCGCTCAGCCTCCTGCAGGTTCCGGATTTCTTCAAGGACAGCGTCAACAACTTCCGGCTCTACCGCTTCATCTACTTTGCCAACCAGGTAGCCGTCTGCATGATTATCTCCTCCTTCACCTCCCGCTTTATCTATCCCCTCCTGAGCCTCGAAGGCCGCGCCTTCTGGGTGATCGGGCTGGCGCCCATTCCACGGCGGCGGCTGATGACCCAGAAGGGCGCCTTTGCCATGGCGATCATCCTGCCGCTGGGACTCCTGACCATCTCCATATCCAACCTGGCCCTGAGGAGTCCTCCTGAATTTTTTCTCTCAGCCGTCTACACGATGATCCTCGCGACTCTCTGCCTGACCTCACTGTCGACAGGACTCGGAGCGGCCTATCCCAGCTTCGATGAGAGCAATCCGGCGCGAATCGCCGTTGGCCTGGGGGGAACCCTCAACTTCTTCGCGAGCGCCCTCACCATCGCGATCCTGGTGGCCATCCAGTCGCTTCCCGAGCTGCTGCTGGCAACCTCTCCCTCCGTCGAAAGATACTCGCTCCTGGTTCGGCTTGCCGGCTACATCGTCGCCGGCGCCTTTACCTTCATCCTCTGCCGCTCCGTCCTGAAAATGGGAGAGCGCAACCTGGAGCGCTGTGAATTTTGAAATACATCGAGACCTTCTTTTCACTGTTGATCATCATCTTCTGGATCTCGATGAACGTCCTGCTGATCTCTCGCGAGGCGGAGCTTGAGAAGGTCGGACAGTTCAAGGGGGGAATTCAGGGCTACCTCGCGGGCGCGAACCTCCGGGAGAGCTGGATGACGATTCGAAGCAAGGGCAAGCGCATCGGCTATTCCGGCTATACCGTCGAGAAGCTCTACATCAATACCGGCAACGAATATCATATCGGCATCGAGACGGTCTACAGGGGACGGCTGCCGGTCCCTACCATCCTGGCAAGCTTCCTTCCAGACAACCGTCAGTTCGAGCTCAACGGTCTCCTCGTACTGGATAAAGACATGAGACCGCTGAGCCTGAGAATGAACCTGTCGCTGGTTACCTTCAGACGGCAAACGGAGACGGCCAGGGCAAGCTTCCTCCTGGTCGGACGCGACAGGGGAGACCAATTCCTGGTCGAGCTCTTTCACGAAGAAGATGAAGCGGCCCTGCTGGCCGTCAAGCTCCCCAGCGACAAGCTCACGCTCTCCAACGGATTGGCCCCGACAATCCCGATCGCCGGCCTCAAGCAGGGAAAAACCTACCGAGTACCGGTCTTCGACCCGTTGTCATCCCTAGGCTTCGGCTCCGAGTCGGCGACAGTCGAGGTGCTCCGCAAGGAGGCGAGAAAGATCGAGGGGGTCTTTGTCGACACCTGGGTTGTGGAGACCCGCTACGGCTCAAAAACAATCAACTCCTGGGTAACCTCCGGCGGCGAGATCCTGAGACAGGAGCTGGGACCTCCCCTTGACCTGGTCATGACAAAGGTGACCAATAGAAAACGCGCCCTGGAAGGACTCGGCAAGAGAACGCCGGGGACTGGAAAATGACTGGAGCTTCAGATGATTGAAATACGCGGCCTGGTGAGAAGATACGGCGAAAAAACAGCTGTCGACCAGCTCAACCTGCAGATCCCCGCCGGCGTCTTCTACACCTTCCTGGGCCCCAACGGGGCGGGAAAGACCACGACCATGAAGATCATGGCCGGCCTGCTCAAGCCCAGCGATGGAGAGGTGCTCATCGATGGCATCGATATCACCGCGAATCCGACCGAGGCAAAGAAAAAGATCGGCTACATCCCTGACCACCCCTACCTCTACGACAAGATCACCGGCTGGGAATTCCTGCAGTTCACCGGGGGGCTCCACGGCCTCGAGCCTGCGTCGCTCTCCTCCAGCGCCGAGGAGCTGCTCGATTATTTTTCCCTTTCAGAAGATGCCCACCAGCTCATCGGCGCCTACTCTCACGGCATGCGGCAGCGGCTGGCCTTCTGCTCCTGCTTCCTTCACGATCCACGGGTGGCGATCATCGACGAGCCCTGGGTTGGGCTGGACCCGCGCAATATTCGCAGCGCCATCGAGTTCCTGCGCGAACGATGCGAGACCGGCGTCACGATCTTCATGTCCACCCACTCGCTTGATATCGCCGAGAACATCGCCGAGCGCCTGGGGATCCTGAACCACGGCAAGCTCCTCTACGATGGAACCCTCGATGAGCTGCGCTCAACTGGGGACGGCTCCGACCTCGAGGAGATCTTCCTCGATATGACCGACTGAGAAAACCATATTGACCGGCTGCGGCCATGACGAAGCCCACCGCAGGGTGTATTCTATGGATTCGATTTTCGGCTCTCTACTACGTCTAACCAGCCTCTTGAGATAAACGATGAACAAGCTGTTCCCACTCCTGGCGCTCGCCGCCATCTCCTGCTCCATCCAGGAGCGCACCAGCTCCACCCCCCTGGCAAGAGCTGACTTCGATACGCTCTTCACCGGCAAGACCCTGCGCTTTGACTACAACCACACAGGTATCGCCACCGAGGAGTACGTCAGCCTGGACGAGATCCGGCTGGAAGGTGACTGGCCCGGCTCGAGAAATGTCCTTGTCGATGACACCGGGCTTGGAAAATATATCTTCTCGGTCAGGGATCTCGAAACAAAGCAGACCATCTATTCGCGCGGCTTCTGCAGCATCTACGGGGAATGGGAGACCATCGGGGAGGCGAAGAAGGGCATCTGGAGAACCTTCCACGAATCACAGCGTTTTCCTGAGCCGAAGAAGAAGGTCGAGCTCGCTCTCTCCAAGCGCCTGAACGATGGGAGCTTCAAGGAGATCTACTCCGGTGTCGTCGACCCCGCGAGCCGGTTCGTGAACCGCTCCCCGCTCAACTCACCCGGAGAGGTCATCAGCATATTCGAGAGCGGCCCGGCAAAGAGCAAGGTCGACTTCCTGATCCTCGCCGATGGCTACAGCGCCGGGAGCAGGGGAAAATTCGAGGCGGACGTCCGGCGCCTGGTCGAGGCCATGTTCAAGGTGGAGCCGTTCGCCTCCAATCGGAAGAACTTCAATGTCAGGGCCCTGCACATCAACTCCGCTCAAGATGGAATCACCAATCCACGCGGAGGCAAGTGGCACGACACCCCGCTGGGCCTGAGCTTCAACGCCTTCGATTCCGACCGCTACGTGCTCTTGTACAAGAAC
>CAJWMA010000096.1 GCA_913042995.1 uncultured bacterium
CCGTAAAAAAAATACCCCTCCGCAATGAGGGTGCGGAGAGGTAAAACGAGGAGAAAAAATGCTGCTTGTGCTTTCGTCGCCCAGTTCAGGGAGGAGAAAGGCTTACCTGAAGAGGGCAGGATATCCTGTCCGCCCAAGACCTCACTTTCGATGATCCCTTCGGAAATCGAACCGAGGGCCTCAAGGTTCCCGCTCGAAAGAGGGCGCCTTCGGCTATGTCTTCAGATCCTGCAAGGCAGGCGATATTACGCAGCCGCCCCGGTATGAACAAGCCTATTTTCGGTAAATGTTTGTATCCCTGGCCTGGCTATACAAAAAAAAAGAGCGCCAGCAAGCTGACGCCCTTCCGTAAGAAATGAAGCAAGTTTTAAGGAGAAGTGTGGTGTTGAACCTGCCTCCTTCGACCCTACAGAGCCAATTGGAATTATCCATTAGCTCAAAAGGAGGCTTCCTCCCTAAACTCTCAGGCTCCTTCCTATCTCACACCTGACGGTGCAAATTCCGTATTTTTAATCTGTTCCACGGGCCAGGCCCAACCGCATTCCTTCGAACGCAAGGTTACATAAAGCAAGCCGCATTCCAATGGCTGCAGGAAAGTTATATTTTACGTAAATCTCTTCATTTAAAGACCCTATGGCTTTTTCAGCCAGGGGCTTGACATGGATCTGAGCTTCTATAACGGCTAATATTTAACCGATTTCGGGGAAAGACGTACTCCACTATCATAACCATTTATTTCTTATCATCTTAGAGTCGTGGCCATCTTTTGGCTGAATTGATCAGATGGCTAAATTTATACCGTTTAACCGTCAAGCCGGTCACTAAATGATGAGCTTTTCTTCTTCATTCGGGCACCGTTTCATAGATAATTCGGACCCTTGTGAGAAATTAAGAGAAGGTCGCCCCTTCATTCACCCATCACTGGAGAATTAAATTGGCGAACATCAACGGCAACGCGGTTATCGGTCAGTCCGGCGGCCCCACCTGCGTTATCAATGAAAGCCTGGTTGGAGCAATCCTTGAATCTGCAAAGCATGAAGCGATCGGGCACATGTACGGAGCCCGCCACGGCCTTGAGGGCCTCCTTACAAACGATTTAATTGATCTTACGCAAGAGACCCCGGAAACACTCGAAAGAGTCGCCAGGACGCCCTCAGCCGCCCTTGGCTCTGTCAGGAAAAAGGCCAGCGAAGAAGACTGCAAAAAGCTGATCAATGTCTTCAAAGAAAATGACATCCGCTATTTCTTCTACATTGGCGGAAACGACACTGCTGAGACGGCCAACATTGTTGATGAGCTGGCTCGAGGTGAGGATTACGAGTTCAGGGTCTGCCATATCCCCAAGACCATCGACAACGACCTCCGCGAAACAGATCATTGCCCCGGCTACGGAAGCGCTGCCCGTTTTGTGGCCCTCGCCCTCATGGGCGACAACCTCGACAACACCGCGCTCAAGGGCGTCAAAATCGATGTCATCATGGGCCGTCACGCAGGATTCCTGACAGGCGCGGCCGCCCTGGCCCGCCAGAACGAAACCGATGGCCCCCACCTGATCTACCTTCCAGAGGTAGCCTTTGATGAAAATAGATTTGCCGACGATGTAGCCGGCTGCCTTGACCGCCTCGGCCGCTGCGTTATCGCCGTATCCGAGGGAATCACCAGGGAGGATGGCAGCCCGGTTTACACCAGCGGCGAAAAGGACTCCCATGGCAATGTCCAGTTGTCAGGCACTGGCGCGCTGGGCGACTACCTTTCCGGCATCGTCAAGGAAAAGGTCCCTGCGGCGTCCAGGGTTCGGGCTGACACTCTTGGCTATATGCAGCGCTGCTTCCCCAGCATTCGCTCAGAGGTCGATGCCTCGGAAGCGCGCGCGGCCGGAGCTTTTGCGGTTCGATCCATGGTAGAGGGCGAGCTCTCCAGCGGCACAGTGTGCATCCGGCGAACCGAAACCGATGGACACTACGATTCCGAAATGTTCATCACGGAGCTCAACAAGGTAGCCAAGCACACCAAGGAGATGCCGGCTGAGTTCATCAGCGAATCGGGCAATGATGTAACCCAGGCATTCCTTGATTACGCCCGGCCCCTCGCGGACGACCTGCCCGTAATCGGGCGGCTTGGAACCGGGAGTTGACCGGATCGTTGAGCGCAGCCCATCACAGATGAAGGCCATTTAATGAGCTCCCTTCCACAAGGAATCTTCCCTCCACTCGTCACCCCCTTCAGGGGTGAAGTCTTCGATGGAGAGGCCTATGCCGCCAACATAGAATCGTTGAACGGCACCCGGCTGGCGGGATACGTGGTTCTCGGGTCCAACGGAGAGAGCGTCTATCTGGATGAAGACGAGGCGGTTCGCGTAATTGAAACCGCGGCCGCAGCAAGGACGCCTGAAAAAGCCCTGATCGTCGGCACTGGACGAGAATCGACCCGGGCAACCATTGAAGCGACCGGCAGGGCTGCGGCGGCGGGAGCCGATGCGGCCCTCGTGGTTCCGCCCTCCTATTACAGAGGCGCCATGACTCCCGCTGTCCTCGAAGCCCACTACCTGGCGGTAGCCGAGGCGGCGGAGATCCCGATTCTTCTCTACCATGTCCCCAAGTTCTCACCCATCGTATTCCAGGCGGAGATGGTGCGGCGGCTGAGTTCTCATCCGGGAATCGTCGGAATGAAAGACACATCGCAGGATCTTGTGTTTCTCACAAGCTGCCTCGCTGACTGCCCGCAGGATTTCCTGATCTATGTTGGCACAGCCAACGTCCTGCTGGCCGGCCTGACCCTCGGCGCAGCCGGAGGAGTCCTGGCCCTGGCCAATATCGCCCCGGACGAATGCGTCGAGCTTTCTGATCTCTTCGCCGAGGGCGACACCACGGCCGCCAGGGCCCTCCAGCAGAGGCTTCTTCCTGTCAACCAGGCCCTCACCGCGGGCTATGGCATTCCAGGTCTTAAATACGCCCATGACCTGCTTGGTCTCGCCGGAGGTGAAACCAGGAGGCCCCTGCTCCCCCTGTGTGAAGAAGACAAGGCTGCCCTGAAAGAAATACTCAGGAAGGGCCTCGGCCGGCCCTGAATTAATTCCGCTCGACCAACCTCGTGGCCGCCTCTACGGCGCCATCGGATTCTCTGATGCGATAGATCATTCCTGCGGCAAGCTCCTTGAGGATCGACCTCTTTCCGGACGGCCAGTTGATCTCCAGGGAATCCAGCCGGGTTGACTCCCCAAGGCCAAAATGCGCCCGGACATCCCTGGCCGAAAGATAGCCTCCCCCTCGCCCTACGCGCCTGAGGATCTTCCGCTCCCCGACCACCCCAACAAGCATCGCCCCAATCCCTTCACGGTTACTCTCGGTGCCCGACAGCTCGACAAGAAGCGAATGGGCTTCGCCTCGAGACTGGTTTTCCAGGAAAACAGGCCGCCCATCCTGGACGGTTACGATAATGTCGATGTCACCATCTCCATCAATATCGCCCTGGGCGGCGCCTCGGTGCGCCCTGGCCTCCACGGCCCCCGGCCCGACCGAGGACGGGGCCAGGCGAAAATCGCCCTTGCCGTCATTCAGGTAAAACAGGCATGGCTGCAGATAGCTCAGGGCAGAGTTAAGCTCAGCCGCCCCGGGATGCACATGCCCGTTTGCGATGAAAAGATCGTCATCTGAATCATTGTCAAGGTCCGCGAAAAATGTGCTCCACCCGAGTGAAATGAAGGACTCTCTCCCAAACCCTGAACCGGCCGAGGCGTCGCGAAATTCGGTGCCGCCTACACAACGATAGAGCGCGTTTTGCTCCTGGGAGTAATTTGTCACGAAGATGTCAGCTCGGCAATCGCCATCGACATCGCCGATGGCGACCCCCATCCCTGCCTGCCCCTGCCCCTCCGGGCCGAGTGATGCGCCGGCGGAAAGAGCCTCATTAACAAAGCCTTTGCCCGCGATATTCATCCACAGAAAGTTCTCCGTCGTGTCATTGGCGACGTAAATGTCAGGTCTTCCATCTCGATTGAAATCATCTACCGCGACGCCAAGTCCGTAACCTCCAGGGGCCGCATCAAGCCCGGCTTCATCCGAAACCAGCCTGAAATGTCCGCCCCCCTCGTTGTGATAGAGCCGGTCGGCTGCGGGCTCGTAAAAATCCGGGCCGCAGGCCACCCTGGCCGCCCCTTCAATACAAGGCTCCCCCGAATTCGGAAGGTCAGCCAGGTCGAGCTCGACATAACAGGCAACATAGAGATCGAGCTTCCCATCCAGGTCATAATCGAGAAAGACCGCGCTGGTGCTGAGGCCGGGGTGATCAACTCCAGCCCCGGCGCTCACCTCAAAAAACTTCCCCTGCCTGTTTTCCCACAATCGATCAGGCCCCCAGCAGGAGAGAAAGATGTCCGGATCTCCATCGTTATCGTAATCCCCTACAGCAACCCCCGTCCCCCAGCCATTGAATTCAATTCCCAGATGGCTCGTGAGATCCTGGAATATCCCGGCGGAATCCTGCCTGAAAAGAGCCACTCCCGGCCCCGGAAGAACCCGGCCGTCTGTGAGAGTTCCGGCGTTTGAAAAAAACAGGTCCAGCCTCCCGTCGCTGTCCACATCGAGCACCCCAACCCCTGTCCCGATATTCTCGACAATCACCAGCTTTTCGGGTCCGCCGGAAACCAGGCTCCTGTTCAGCCCTCGCCCGATCGCTACATCGACAAAATGGACCCCCTCCGGGCCCGCCGCAGGCTCCTGGCGGGAACAGGCCGCCAGAAAGCCGCAAAGAACGACAGCCGCCAGGCACCTTCCGGAGATCAATATCGACAGGTTACTTCCGGGCATGTTTCCGTATTAATTCTCTGAGCTCTGAAACAGCTGATTGATTGTCAGGCGACTGGGTGATGACCTTTCGATAGTGAAGGGCAGACTGGGCGTAGGCGCCCGCGTTTCGCAGGGCCCTTGCAAGCAGCAACCTTCCCCGGACAGACCCCCTGTCCAACACAAGAGCTTGCCAGGAGTGACTCACCGCCTGGCCTGTATCCCCTGTGGAGAGGTAAAATTCTCCCGCATCGAGCCAGGCAATCGCATCGCCCGGCTCCCGCCTGCATCTCTGCGATAGCAGGTTTGCCTTCCGTGTACGGGCTTTCTCCGCTTGCTGCAGCTCTTTGAATTCTCTCATGGCCGCCGCCGCGCCCGCCTTGTCTCCTTCCTGGCCCAGGCACCTGGCAAGTGAGAACGCGGCCTCCAGGTAATCGCTGTTTGCGGCAAGGGCGAGGCGAAACTGCTCGGCCGCCAACCCGGGCTTGCGCAAAAGAAGGAAAGCCCTCCCAGCCAGGTAGCGAACCTCCGGGGTGCCGTGATTCTTGCCCAGCGAGGCGAGAGCCGCCGAAGCCTCGGAGGCTCTGTCGAGAGCAAGCAATGCTCTCGCGCGGTAAATTTCACCGTAATAATCCAGGCCTCCCGACCCTGCCAGGGCAGCAAGGAGCCCCTCGGCTTTCTTGTAATCGCCCCGCTCAAACGAGAGAACGGAGAGCCTGAAGGTCGCTCCCGGGAAATCTTCTTCCTCCGACAACGAGGCCAGGAGCTTTTCCGCCTCAGCGGTCTTGCCCCTGGAAGCGAGGACCTCCGCCAGGACATAGCGGCGGCGCGAAGACTCGCTGGCCCTGGGAGCGAGCAGTTCGAGAGCTTCGCCAGCCCTTGTGAAAAGTCCCATTGAGAGGTAGCACTCGGCGAGAGTAAGAGCCGCCTCCTCGTGCATCCTCCCCTTTTCCCCGCGCTGGAGCGTCTTCTCAAGAGTCGAGATGGCGGCTTCGTAATCGCCTGAACTGATCAGGGCCTCGACGCCCACAGGGCCTCCCTGCCCGGCAAAGCTGAACAGGCACGCCAGGGTCGCGACAGCTATCATCATTTGCTCTTTACCCGCGACATCGGGGGCCGAGCAGCCGCGTCTTTCTCTGCCGCTTCGGTGTACTTAAGCAATCGCTGCGACATCTCTTCCCGAAGCGGCCCGCCTTCATCTCCGAGAAAATGTATCGCCATCTCCTGCGCATCGACGGCCTCCTCATGCTTTCCAATAAGGTGGAAAGCCTGGGCCATCGAATCGTACATCCTTGGACTCTTTTCGGCGGACATGGCTGGTGCCTTGAAATGTGAGGCTGGCTGTAGTGTTAATATACATCGAAACTCATCCGGTTTGACAACCCTGGACCTTTTTCGCCGGGCAACAAGGTTCCCTCCTTCTTCTTTTCCTCTTCCCCGCCGACCTGTAAACTGATCCTGTTATGAGCAAGCAGCACAAACTCAGCGTACTGGCCGAACTGGTCAATGGGAGCCTTGACGGAGACCCCGATTACTCCATCGCCTCCCTGGCATCGATTGCCGGGGCGGGACCCGGCGACCTCAGCTTCCTGGACAATCCCAGGCTTGCGGCGGAGCTCGGCACGACCAAAGCCGGCTGCGTGATTGTCTCGACGGAGCAGGAGGCTCCCGAAGCCCTGAATGTCATTCGCGTTGACCAGCCAGTCGTAGCCTGGGCTGTGATCCTGGAGCTCCTCCATAAGAGGAAACGAATATTCGAAACAGTCTCCAGCGCCGCCTTTATGGGCGAAGGAGCGTCGACGGCAGAAGGCGTCGGGGTTGGCCCGGGAGCCTGGATAGGAGATGGCGCCAGCATCGGCGCCCGCACCGAGATCTTCCCCGGAGCGACCATTGGGCCCGGTTCCTCCATTGGCGAGGACTGCATTATCTATCCCGGAGCACATATCTACCATGATTGCTCCATCGCCAACCGTGTCATCGTTCACAGCGGAGCGGTCATTGGCGCGGATGGATATGGTTTTGCCCAGGAAGAGACCGGAGATCCCGCTGAACCAGTCGTTCACCGGAAGATCCAGCAGGTAGGCACTGTTGTCATTGAAGATGATGTGGAGATTGGAGCGAACACAACCATCGATCGGGCGGCCCTGGACTCTACCGTTATCGGCAAGGGCACCAAGATCGATAACCAGGTCGTCATCGGACACAACGTCACCACCGGCCGACACTGCCTCCTCATCTCCCAGGTAGGAATCGCTGGCAGCTCAACCCTTGGCAACTATGTCACCCTGGCCGGACAGAGCGGAGTGAACGGTCATACAACCATCGGTGACGGGGTCATTGTCGGCGGCAAGAGCGGGGTCATGCAGGACATCGAGGGCGGCCAGGGGCGAGTCTATCTCGGTATTCCTGCCCGTCCCGCGCTCACCACCAAGAAAATCTATGCCCTGATTGACAGGCTCCCTGAATATTCGAAGAAGATAAGAAACCTCGAAAAGCGGATCGCTGAACTCGAGGGAGGCCAGGGCGAAGCCACCTGATCAGGCCATTCCTTCCAGGATAGCGTCAAGCCGCGGGGCGAGATCGCGCCAGTGGTATCGCCCCCCGACCTCCCGCATCTCTTCAGCCAGGCCTTCAGGCCGCTCACGAAGAAACCCCTCCAGCATCTCTCGCAGTTCATCGAAGTCACGATAGAGACAGCTGGAATGGAATTTTTCAGGAAGGATCTCGGGATAGCTCAGCTCCCTTGGCAGCACAGGGATGCAGCCGAGATAAAGAGCCTCGACAACCGATATGCCGAAAAACTCGTGGGCGGCCGTTGACACGACAATGCTGGAGCTCGCCACGGCTGAATAATACTCCTCCTTGCTTTCGAAGAAGCCAAGATGCAGCAGCCGCTCCCCAAGAAGGGTTCCGATCTCTTTGAAGGCCGGGCAGGCCCCGTCAAAAGACTCCCCGCAGATAACCACGCCAAAATCAACGTCAGCATCGACAAGGGCTCCGAGAGCTTCAACGAAGACCTCAGGCCTCTTGTCATATTCCCACCTGTGATTCCAGAGTATCACAGGCGGCCCAGATGGCTTTGCGGCAGATGTGTTTCTCGCCAGGTCGTGGCCAGCGAAATCGATTCCGACGGGAAACACCTCGGAATTGCCATGGACCCTGTCTGCAAGATCGAGTGGAACCCCGTCAGACATCAGGGAGAGCGCCTCCCTGATTGAGCCAAGAAACTGGCTTCGGTGGAATTCCGAGTTAAACAATACCCTGTCAGCCGCAAGGCAGGAGCTGAGGTTGATCCAACCGTAATCGTGATCCCCGCTGGCGTGCTTGCTCAGGGGATAGCTGGCCTGGTTTTCATGGAAATACAGAACAGCGGGAATGTCTCGAAAGGGCTTCGGGCAGATCGCCTTCCAGTCGGCAAGGTTGAGAAAATCCGTAGCGAAGATGACATCAGGGTAATCTTCAGGATCCATCCGAGCCGCGAGGTCCGCGAAATGATACGCCGACCCCCTCATTCGCCACTTCCACTTCCTTCCCGGAAGAGACCAGGTTTTTACGTTGTGCCGGGAGTATTTAGAGAAACCCTCCAGGAAGACGCTGTGAGAAATATTGTAGTAGGGTTCAAGGGCGAGTATTTTCAACGTTTCAGGCATATTGATCACCTGGCCTCACAGGATGTTGTCGTGGCCGGAATTTTGGCCCATGATATATCCAGAATCATGACTGACTCCAATAAAACGCCCAAGAGTCCGGAGGAACTCCAGAAGGAGATCCAGGACTTCATCAAAGATAAGTTCGGCGGAGATGTCGTCACCTTCCCCGTCGGCCCGGACGCCATGGAGAATCCTCCCCAGGCGGAGGACCAGGAGGAGGTCCTCGAAATCCCCGAGGCCGTCCTCGACTTTGACATGACCCCCGCCCAGGTAAAGGCCTACCTCGATCGATTCGTCATTGGCCAGGACGAAGCGAAGAGAACTCTCTCTGTGGCGGTCTGCGATCATTACAATCACGTAAAGAGGGCTCTTGGCGGCCGGGAAGAAGACCCGGGAGACGCCCTTGAAAAGACCTCCTCCGCCCGCGGGCCTGTATCGGATTACGTAAAACAGAACGTCATCCTTCTCGGCCCCACGGGAGTCGGAAAGACCTACCTCATCAGAATACTGGCCCAGCTCATCGGCGTGCCATTCGTCAAGGCCGATGTCACCAAGTTCTCCGAGACGGGCTACGTTGGAGGAGATGTGGATGACCTTGTCAGGGAGCTCGTACGCTCCGCCGATGGAAATGCCGCCGTCGCCTCGCACGGAATCGTTTTCCTTGACGAGATCGACAAGATCGCTGGCGCCCAGAATCCACAGGGACGAGACCCAAGCGGCAGGGGCGTCCAGGTCGGTCTCCTGAAGCTGATGGAAGAGACCGAGGTGAACCTCAAGAACCCCATGGACATCTCTGCCCACCTGCAGGGAATGATGCAGGGAGGCGGCCCGCAGGGCCCGAGCACGATCAACACACGCCACATTCTCTTCGTGGTCAGCGGCGCGTTCTCGGGCATAGACGAGGTCATCGAGAAGAGGCTCAGTGAGCACAACATCGGCTTCGGAGCCCCCGCCCAGAAGGCCGAAGCGGACGAAGAAAGCTCGATCCTCCAGAGTGTGAACACCCGCGACTTTGTCGAGTACGGCTTTGAGCCCGAGTTTATTGGCCGCCTTCCTGTCAGGGTGGCTCTCGACGAACTCACCGACAACGACCTCTACAGAATCCTCCTGACCTCGGAGGGATCCATCCTCAAGCAATACCGCCAGAGCTTTGAGGACTACGGCATCGATATTGCGTTTGAAGACTCAGCCCTCCAGGCGGTGGCAAGAAAAGCGGCCGACGAAAAGACCGGCGCCCGGGGCCTGATGAGTGTTCTCGAATCCTGCCTGAGGAATTTCAAGTTCAACCTCCCGGGCACCCGCATCGACAAGCTGGCCATGACTGCCCACCTGGTGGAAGATCCTGGCCGGGTACTCGAGGAGGTCCTTGAAAATCCCGCGGCAGCGGCCACCAGCTACTACATCTATGTCGCCCGGGAATTCGAGGCGGAGTTCGCCAGGCGTCATGGGGTCATGCTGTCGCTTGACGACAACGCTGTCCAGATGGCGGCCGGAAAATCGACAGAGCAGGGCCTCTCCGTTAAGGATTACCTCTGGAGCGTTTTCAGCGACCAAGCTGACTTCCTCCAGAAGATCTGCGAAAAAACAGGGAAATTCGAGCTGCCTGTCACTGAACAAATCCTCGCGAGCCCCGGAAGCGGAGCTGAGTCCTGGTTCGACAGCTAAGCGCGAAAAAGGACGCCCCCCGGCTCAGACACACCGAGTCTTCCATTTCCCCCGGCGAAACCAGACTATCAGCAGCACGCCCTTGATCGCTGCAGTCGAAGCGATGACCCACCAGATGTCTGAGACCTCGGCTTTTTCTCCCAAGGTCACCCAGGCTGCCAGCGGGACCCGGGTAGCGGTAATCGAGGCGCTCAGGAGCATTGGAGAAAGGGTGAGCCCTGCCCCGCTGAAAGCTCCTCCGAGAACAAGATCGCAGGACTGAAAGACAAGGCTCCATGAGGTGATCTTGAAATACAAGGCCGCCTCCCGCACCACCTGCTCATGGTCTGCAGCCTTGCTGTCTATGAACCAGGCGGCGACCTGCTCTCCGAAAAAAAACAGGCTCCCACCCCAGGCCAAGCTCAGAAGCGCGCACTGAAAAACCGCTCTCCAGGCGAGTTTCTCAGCAAGGTCTATCCGGCCCTCGCCCATATACCGCGCGACAAGGCTGGATGCGGCCGCGGAATAGCCGGTGTAGAAGACCCAGGCAAGCCCCTCGCCCCGATGCCCAATGGACAGGGCCGCAACGGATGTAGGGCCGCCTGTAACGGAAACGATCCGTGCAAGAAGGAGATAGACAAGCGAGAAAAAGATTCCTGCCATGGCTACCGGCTGGCCTATTCGAACAAGCCGCCGCAACACCGCAAAATCGAGGCCGAGCCGCCCCGGCCTTGAAAGGAGAGTATCCTCCCGGAGCCGAAGCTCCTCGTCTGAAGGCCTGGCCGGCGCGAGCAACCCTCTCTTTTGAAGAACCCACAGCATGAGAGTCGTGCTTGCCCCGGAACAAATCACAGTTGCCCAGGCCGCGCCCCCGACCCCCATCGCCGGAAGCGGCCCCAGGCCGAATATAAACACGGGATCAAGAACGGCGTTCAAGGCTAGCCCAACCAGGCCCATCAGGAAAGGAGTACGAGTGTCTCCATGGCCACGGAAGATTCCGGTAGCCGCATAGCCCAGCAGGACAGGAAGCCCCGCGCCCCAATATATCCGGACATAAGGCGTGCCCACCTCCAGGAGCCCATCCCCGGCTCCAGCCAGCTGGAAAAACAATGGAGCGAGAAAATAACCGGCCACGGAACAAAGCCCAGCCAGCCAGATAGCACCTCGAAGCCCCTGGCTTCCAGTATAGCAGGCGCCAGCGAACCGGCCGGCGCCGCAATAACGACCGACGATGGCTGTCAGACCGACAATCAACAACGATCCCAGCGACCCGTAAATCCAGACCGTAAAGCTGGCAATTCCAAGAGCCGCGACGCCAAGAGCCCCATCTGAACTCCAGCCTATCCAGGCCGTGTCGACCCAGGTATGGGCCAGCGCGGTCAGGCCAGCGCCGGCGGCGGGAATGGCAAGGGAGAGAATCTCGTTGTCGGCCAGATTGCTTTTCTGCTGAGTCGTCACGGGGTAGACTCTATCCCTGATGAATCAAGACATCGAATTGAAAGATATAAGGGAGTTGCCCCGCTACCACGGCGAGACCATCTCCGATGAGTACCTGGACATCATGGGCCACATGAACGTCCAGTGGTATGTAGCTCTTTTCTCAAAGGCTGTCACCGGGCTGTTCAACGAGCTTGGCCTTACCAAGGAATATTTCACCCCTGGAGAATCAGGCACCTTCGCTCTCCGGCAGTACATCAACTACCTTGCAGAGGTAAGGCCGGGCGAAACCATCTCCATCCACTCCCGCCTGGTGGGCAGGTCTGAAAAGAAGATCCACCTGGTCCACTTCATGGTCAACGAAACTCGCCAGGTCCTATCCTCCACCCTGGAGACTCTCATCTCGCACGCAGATCTCAAGCTGCGAAAAACCTCTCCCTTCCCGGTCGAAATCACCGCCAGGATCGATCCCCTGGTCGCCTTATCAGACAGCCTCGAATGGGAGCCTCCACTCAGCGGGACGATGCGAGCCTGAAGCGCCGGTCAGCCCCGGGTCACCATGTGATTCAGAATGATGCCGGCGGCTACCGATACGTTCAGGGAGTCAGCGCCGCTGGCCATAGGTATGCAGGCGAGCTCGTCACAGATGCCCGCGACCTCTTCCGGCAAGCCGGTCTCTTCGTTCCCGAGAACGACACACCAGTTATCAGCCGGGACAATTCCGGCCAGCGGCGACGCTCCAGGATCG
>CAJWMA010000097.1 GCA_913042995.1 uncultured bacterium
TCTTCGTCTGTGTCTTCCTGTCCGGGGTTGGCGGCAGAGACGCAATTGTCATCGGGATCGCCGACTCCATCGTTGTCCTGGTCTTCCGCCGCGGGCGGTAATTCGGTCGTGACATCGAGCTCAAACTGGCCCGAGTTGGAGCTGAAGCCGTGGACGAGAAGGTAGTAGGTCTTACCATCCTCTGAATTCCAGTTGATTGTGGAAAGACAGCACTGGCCCGGGATCGAGCAGGCATCATCATTTTCGGTGACACAGGAGAGAGCGTCGCATTCTCCTTCGAACAATGACAGCCGGGTATCGTATGCGCTGCCCGTGCCGCAGGTCAGGGCGCTCATGGCCTGGCCATTTCCTACCACGCTGTACCAGACGCCCGGGGCGCTGCTGTTTCCGCAGGAGTCGTTCTCGGGATCATCCGTCGCGCCAAGTGTGGTTCCAATCAGATTCGTAGACCGAATCGCGGCCCCGGCGGCATTATTGCCCTCTTGATCGAGGGTGAGGGGCATTGCTCGATCACAGGCATCATGGTCGTCACAGGCATCACCGATACCGTCCCCGTCGGCATCGGACTGGTTGGGGTTCTGGTCATTGACGCAATTGTCATCAGCATCGGGGATCCCGTCGTTGTCCTGGTCCTCCGGGGCAGGGGGTATCGGCGAGGTGACGTTCAGCGTGTAGGCGCCTGTACTTGAGCTGAAGCCGTGAACGAGGACGTAATAGATCACGTCCGGTTCGGAATCCCAACTTGAGCTCGACTGGAGGCCGCAGGAGTCATCGTTGTTCGTAACGCAGGACAGGTTTCCGCAATCTCCATCGAGTCCGCCGCTGAAAACGCTTACGCGGGTATCGTAGGTGCTGCCGCAGAGGGCGGCTGTCATGCGCTCTCCATTGCCGACCACTATGTACCAGACGCCCGGAGCATTGCTTGCGCCGCAGCTGGCGTTCTCGCTATCCGGGGCGGCGGAGCTGGTGTTGCCGCTGATAGCGCCAGAGCCGAGGTTCGTCCGTCCGAATCCGGCAGTTCGTTCTTCGAGAACCAACTCCTCTGCATCGATGCAGACATCGTTTTCGGGCGCCGGCGGGGCTTCACCCTCATCGACCGTCAAGGTGTATTGTGCGCAGGAATTAGCGCCTGATCTTTCGAAGATGCAGAAGTAGTAGGTTCCCGCGGGGAGGTTCCCGGTCAGGCAGGAATTCTGCGGGTTGATACCCAATGCATTCCAGGCCCCACAGTTCGTGTTGCTGTTCATTCCCCCGCAGCCGGAGCTCATTAATTCCATGAAGGTGTCGCAGCTACTGCTTGTAGTGATGGTCACCATTCCGCCAGCCGGTTTGACGTACCGGACGATCTCGTAGCGCCTACCGTTTCCAAGCGTGCAGTCGTTTGTATTAATCGTGCCGGTGTAGGGCTGGGCGGCGGTTACGTCGCCTGTGCGGCAGCCAAAGCAATCCTGTGCGGCCAGCGGCAGATCTACCAGACAGAGACAGAGAGCCAGGAGGACCAACAGTCCCCACGAACAAGCACCACTCATCCGCTGAGCGTTTTTCATACCGCAACTCCAGGAAAACAGGTTTAAAAAAAATAGACCCAATGATTCGGGGACAGGATAGCTCCTGAAACCGATCGTTTATTAGAAAAGACCGGCCCGTTTCAGTAAAACAAAATGTGAGACAAATCAGAGTTCTGTAGTTTTCTTCCCGCGTTCATTCACAGGAGCTGTAGCTCTCACAGCCCAGGGTGTCTTCGGGTTCGGCCGGGTCGGGGCCGCAGGGGGTTGCCGAGGTGCCCGGGTCCACTGGCGCCGCTCCCCCGAGAAAGAGGAAGTTCAGGATATAGATCCCGTCGGTGAGCTGGACGGCCCCGTTGTTGTCGGCATCGGCTGAGTCGAAGCAGGCAGGGGAGGTGCCCCCTATGAAGAGGAAGTTCAGGATGAAGATTCCATCGGTGAGCTGGACCGAGCCATTGTCATCGGGGTCGCCGCGGTTGAACAAGGGTCCCTTGGCCACCTGGCAGTTGGCTTCCGCCGCGCAGTCAGGATCGTTGCAATCGGCCAGTCCATCCTCATCGTCGTCTGCTCCATTGTCGCAGATCTCGGCCGGGGGCGGGGGCTCTACGCCATCGCCTCCATCGGCGGTGATCATTACATCGTCAATGGCCCACCAGCCCGCCGCCTGGTTGGGGTTGTCAAAATGGAAGGCGAGGACCACGTCGCCCTCTCCCGCTGCCGCCGGGATGGGGATGATGTGCTCGCCATAGGCCACCTCGGCATTGCCATCCTCTCTGAGGAAGCCGGCCTCGGTGGAGTAGGAAAAGACGGGTTGCTCTTCGAAGGTCTCGCCGCCATCCAGGCTCAGCAGGATCTCCGCGATGGCGCTCGTCATCAGGATGGATGATCTCAGATGCAGGTAGACGGCGGTTCTCTCCGCCAGGTCGAGAGGCGGGGTCAGCAACGTTTCGTTCCCGGCCCTGTTAGCGCATTCAATGCCGAGATTCTCATCGTTGGCGCAGGAGACATTGGCGAAATCCCTGTCGAAGTAGTGCAGGCGCCGGCCATCGGCCTCGTCGGGGAAGAGTCCTCCATTGAAATTGAGCAGGGAGATCGGGGTGCTGTCGACACCGCTCCAGGGGGCGAGATTGTCGACGGACTCGACATCCCAGTCGCCGGGTATTCCACCGTTGAAGTCGGTTTCCAGGAGCAGGTGCTCGCCGCCGAGGGATGGAACCGCGTCAACCTGGACATTGTCGATGGAGACCCACCAGTCCCAGCTGGGCTCAAAGTGACGGATACGGAATTTTACGTCCTCCTGGTTGGCGGCGGTCTCGGTGAGGTCGAGGTGGAGACGTCCGAAGAAACCATCGGAGTTGCCGTCCTGCGGCCCTCCGTCCTCGTCTTCGGAGAGCTCGACCCTGGGGAGAGGATCCGCTCCTCCCCTGGCCGCTCCTACGCGCCGGAAGACGTTTGTCCAGGCGTTGCCGCCATCTGCGGATACGTCAATGTCGACAACAACCGTGCCGTTATTGTTCATGACCATCGAGGCATCGAGATGCAGCCAGACCTCCGCCATGTCGGCGCAGCTGAAGCTGGGGCTGACGAGGTCGAAGGAGCCGCCGGATCCCGGATCGAGATCGGCGCCGCCAAAGTCGTTGTCGGAGATGAGGAACTGTCCTGCGGAGGGCTGTCCGTTCCCCATTGGAGGGTTGCCTCGATCTCCTGGGTTCGTGATGCTGAAATGAGATCCATCATCGGGGACTCCACCGGTGAAGATGCGCTCCCAGCCGGCGGCCGCAAGGTCGTCGTCATCGGCGTAGCATTCGAAGTCATCGTAGAAGGCGATTCCTTCACCTGTAGCCACGACACTGCAGGAGAGCGGGAGCCCGGGACATTGCGCGGCATTGCCGCCATTGAGTTCGAGGGTGTATTCGTAGACTCCGGGGCTGGTGATCCGATCGCTGTAGGTGTTCTGGTCCAGGGCGACTGAGCTCCTGGGTATCCCGTTTCTCCGAATCCTCCACGACCGGCCCTCCACGTTGACCCCATTCAGCCAGGAGAGTGTCACCTGCCCCGTGCTGATGTCGTAGCAGCAGCTCAGGTCCGCCGGGCAGCGCCTCGGTTCGACCGGGGCCGCGTCACATTCCGTTCTGAGCTCTTCGCCGGCATAGCTCTTGATCAGATAGGTGACGGTTCCTCCTGCCGGCGGCGCCTCATCGACATAGGTCTCGATGTCGCCTGCCAGGTTGTCCTGGATCACCTCTCCGTTAGCGAGGAGCTGGTGCCGGGTATCGCCAGCCAGGTTGTTCCAGTGCATTGTTACCGAGGCTGTGTTGGGGTCGAAGCCCTCGGTGCGGAAATTCCTGTTGGCGCAGTTGAGGGAATTCAGTCCCTCGCCGCTGCCGCTTACGTAGACATCATCGATCGCCCACCAGTACGCGTTTCCTCCGGACTGGTAGTGCCAGGCAAAGACGACCTTGCTCTCAAAGGCCGCGGCTGGAACGGATATGATCCGTTCGGCGTAGAAGGGATCTTCGCCCGGATCAAAGCCCGCTCCCAGGCTATAGGAGAAGAGCGGCACCGGCTCGAAGCTCGCGCCGCCATCGATGCTGAAGAGAACCTCCTGGACGGCTCCATCGGTCGCCCAGATCTCGTCCTTGTAGTGGAGGTAGACCTCCTCGGCCTCAGAGCAGTCGATGACTGTGGTCATCAGGTACTCGTCTTCGGCGGGGTCCGGATCGGCGTCCGAGTCGAGGATGGCGAAGGGCGGCTGGAGGCGATGGACTCCATGTCCATCCTGGTAGGGAAAAACCCCGCCATTGTCGATGACGCTTCGGGCACCCTTGTCGGAGGTGTTCCAGGTTTCAGTACCTTCGTTCGCCGGCTCCGCCAGGCTCATGAGCTCCCAGTCCGCCGGAATACCGGCCGCGAAGTCCTGCATTCCGAGCAGGAATACATCGCCGCCCTGCGGTCCGGGGACATCGTCGACGAGAACGTTGTCGATGGCGATCCACCAGTCCCAATGGGGCTCGAAATGCCGCCAGCGGACAATGACCGTCTCCTGCCCCGCGGCTATATCCGTTATGTCGAGGTGAATTCTTCCGAAATAACCATCGGAGTTCTCAGTGCTGGCGAAGGGTTCGGCCTCGGTGCGAGAGGGCGCCACGCGGCGGAATACATTGGTCCAGGTTTCGCCATCGTTCGCTGAGATGTCAACGTCGAAGACGGCCTTTCCGTTGTTGTTGAGGATCGCGGCGCAGTCAAAGTGCAGCCAGACAGCCGTCTTGGCATCGAGCAGATCGAGCATCGGGCTCCAGATGTCATGCGACATCCCGCTGCCTGTCTGGTCCGAGGAGGCGTCACCCTGGTCAGAGTCCGAGATCAGGAAGTTGCCGGCTCCGGGAGCGCCATCTTCTCCGGGGGGGTTGGCGCGGCCGCCGGGATTCATCACAGTCCAGAAAGTGGTCGTCTCGATGGGGTTGGCGACCTCCACGACTCTCCAGCCTTCATCCACGAGCTCCGTGTCGTCGAAATATATCTCGAAATCGTCTTCGAAGAAGACATCCGCGGGAAGGTCGATCACAGGCATTGACAGCAACAGGAAAAGGAAGAATACGCAGGACAATTCCCGGTGACGAGTGATGTAGGAGAGCATCGGCTGTTTTCCTTCGTTAGATCCCTCAGACGCATTTTTACAGAGCTAGCCGGGCTTTCGCCGGCCGAGCGTCCTAGGATGACCCAGACTATTTATTTAAGACCCATGAACCCTGACGATTATAGGTATAGACGAGGCGCAATGATAAATAAAAGGCGACCAGCGGAGCGGGAACCGCAGGATCCTGTCTATTCACAATGCGGGCTGGATTCACAGCTGAGGTTGTCTTCGCTCGGGTCCTGTCCGCATTCTCCAAATGGAGCGGGGAGCGCCTCGTCGCCTCGGAACAGGTAGCCGAGAATTCTGACCGCATCGGTGATGGAGAGAGCTCCATCGTCATCGGAGTCGGCCGCTTTCAGGCAGCCTGGAGCGGCTCCATCGGTGAAGAGAAAGCGCAGTACGGTGATGGCATCTGTGATTGAGATCCTTCCATCGGAGTCCGCGTCGCCGCGTTCCAGGACAGGTCCTTCCGGCGGGGTGTAGAGCTCCAGGCTGAAGGAGTCGACGCCCACGCGGCGGAGCTCCTCAAAGCTCGAGCTGAGATACTTGGCGCCAGCCTCCTGCAGGATCTCCCCCGCGCTATTAGCCTGGGGCGATACGAGCTCTACGATGGCTACCGGCTCAGCCAGGCCATCGACCGTCACGGGCGGGTCGAGCACGATCCAATGCCGAACGAACGTGTTGTGGCGAGAGGCGGCGTAGACGAGCTCCCAATAGGACTGGCTCCTTCTGCGTTCACCCGCCAGCGAGACCTCGCCGCTCAGGAGCCGGATCGGGCCGAACTCTTCGTTCCGGGGCGGACGATAACGTTCGATGATGGAGATCGCGGCGCCGTCTTCCAGCGTCGCCCTGACCTGCCAGAGGTCGAGGCTCTGGTAGGAACAGGAATTGTAGTCGAGGAAGATTCTTCGAGCAGGGTCGGTTAAGGAGGTGATTTCTCCTTGCAGGGAGATTCCTTCTTCGAGGTAGGCCGCGTCCAGGGAGAGCGATCCCTCGATGAGCTCTTCGCCCCTGGCGGTAAAGGGTTCGAGGAGGAAGAGTTTCAGCTTCAGCCGGAGGTCGTCGTCGATGGCGAAGACCTGGTCGAAGATAAACCTGTGGCGCGTTGTTCCATTGTTGTTCTCGATGCGGCTGGAGCGCAGGAGTCCCGGTCCGATGGGCTGGAGGAGCCTGGCTCCCGGCCCGAAGCGCAACTCCTCGATGAGCTCGAGCGGCGTGATGAGAGAGTCGGTTCTCAGCGTATGGGTGCCGCCTCGGAATTTGACCTGGCTCTTGAGCTCGTAGACGTTTCTTGGATCTCTCTGGATGCTTGCGTTGCCGAATCCAACACAGATCGGCGTGGAGTCCGTGATGTTGAGCTCGAATTGAGGGCGCGGCGGCATGGGCGCGTTGCGCAGGAAGGGACGAACCTGTTTGATGGCGAGGCGGCCATCACTTTCGATCTTGAATTCGAGGTCGAGGACGATCTCGCCGCGCTCGTGTTCGCCGGTATCCACCGGGAGGTTCCGGTCGATGTGCCACAGCACCGCTCCAAGTTCGCGGAGCTGGTCATCTGTCAGGACGTTTTCGCCGGCCGGCAGCAGAGAGGACTCGCCGGACCTCGTGATGTCAAGTACCTCGCCCCCGGTTACAAGCAGCAGGTCAACGGCCGTGGCGACTCCCGGGTCGGGGCTGACGACGCTGTTCTCGCCAATCTGCGAGGTGACCAGGTAGCGCGGGTCGAGGGGGTTGGATGGATTGCCAGTGAAGACGACCCCGTTGGCCAACTCGCTGTCGAAGGTCCGGCTGACGAGAATTCCCATGCCGACCAGCTCATGGCCGATTCCGTAGAACGCTCGCTCCTCGACGGCGCGGAAATTCCAGAGACTGGCCCAGACTCTCCTGAGGGCGCGGCCAATACCCCGCTCGCTTTCACGGTCGGCTTCGCAACGCGATGGGCCGTTGTCATCGGCGTCAAGATCGTCGGCCGCGCAGGCCGAGTAGGAGTTGTAGAGACCGGCCCCGTTAAACTCGAGCGCGTCCTCGACGTTGGAAGACGAGCGCAGACGAACCTTTGCCGTGGTGGAGCCGAACACCCTGTCGATTTTAGAGGCGATGCTTGCGATCAGATCCGCGCTCACCAGTCCCCTGTCTCTCATGTGCTCGCGCAGTCTATCGAGACTTTCGAACCGGTATTCCGAGCTGGACTGGAATTCTTCGGAGGCGAAGAGCTCGTTGATGTATTCCTCGTAGGTCACGATTCTCAGGGGGTCGATCGCCGAAAAGAGCCGGTTGGATCGGATAAACTCCAGGTAATGGTGAAGGGGTATACCGAAGCCCACCTCGCCATAGCGTTCAAAGGGACCCGTGAGGGTGTTCTGCAGGCGGGCCAGGTTGACCGTTTTTCCGCCGAAGCGTGAGATGAGCAGGCCGCTGTCCCCGCCGAGCTCCATCTCGGCAAGGCTGACGAGCTCATCGAACTCCTCGTCCCTTTCAGGAGGGCTCTCAAGGCTGGGGCGGTTTTCGGCCCAGAAGGCCTCGGCCTCTTCCAGGGTCGCCTCTCGAAGGAGATATTCGTTCTGCTTTACCTCGAGCCTGACAAGCTGGCCGTCGAAGGGAGCGAACGCCGAGATCGCTCCTTCCAGGAAGGCGTTGGGGGTGTTCCTCCGCGCCGTCCTGACCGAGAGGTGGCTCAGCGGCCCCTGCGGTTCAGCGGTGATGACTCCTGAGACCACTCCCTCTATATCTCGCGGAGCGTGGTCGAGAACCAGGAGATCCTGGAAGCTGATTCGCCCGTTTTCGTTCGCTTCTTCAAACGAGGCCTGGTCGAGAACCTTGACGGTTCCGTAACCGACGGCCTGGGTGTAGGGGATGTAGTCGGCGGCGATGTTCTGGGTGTCAAAAACGATGGGAAAGCCGGGCTCATCCCAGCGAGCCGCGTTTTCGCGCGCCGGGACACTGTCGGGCAGATAGGCCAGGGGAACCAGGTTGAAGGTCTGGGAGAAATGATCGTAGATCGCGCGCACCTCTTCCATGTTCAGGAGCTCGGCCGCGGAGGAGCTGATGTCGGTATAGACGCTGAAACCGTAGACAGTTCCCTGGTCCGTAGAGATACGCGAGATGGAGCCGATATAGTATTCCCGGCTGGCCCGAAGACCGACAAGTCGGTTGTATTCATCCGGTCCCAGCAGAGGGAATCGCTCAGGGAAGGTCTGGGTGAGGAAGTCCTGGTGAAGATCGAAGAGTCGCCCGTTCTGGTAGAGAACAGGCAGGGCCCCCTGGTCCTCTGGATTGACCGGCATGACGAATTTCAGATCCAGTCCGCGGGGAGATGATGTGGCCAGCTCGTGGTAGTCAAGCTCCGTGCAGATCTCCTCGAGATGGGTCACCTCGAGCGCCGTGGGAGCCTGGTTGTAGTAGAAGGTCATATCCCTGCTGTCGTGATTGGCCGCGACGATGTCTACATCCGAGTCGTTATCAAGATCGCCGGCGACCACAAAACGGGGGCCCTGGCCGGCATCGTAGGTCAGTCCGAAGCCCATTGTTCCATCTCCGAGGTTCAGCAGGATGGAGATGTTATGGCTCTCGGCGTTGCCGGTGATGACATCCGGCAGGCCGTCGCTGTTGATGTCGTGGATGATGAGTGAGTAGGGAGGGGAGCCCGCGTCGTAGCTGATGCCCGCGTCGAAGGTTCCATCTCCTCTTCCCTGGAGGAGAATGATGGACCTGTTCGAGGGGTTGGCGACGACGAGATCCATCATTCCATCTCGATTCATGTCGCCCCCGGCAACGTAGTAGGGAGCGCCATCGACAGGAACCTCCGTGGCGGCGTCGAAGCGGCCATTGCCCTGGTTGAGCAGAACGGAAATGTTTCGCGAGCCGCGATTGGAGACCACCAGGTCGTTGGAGCCATCTCCGTTGAGATCTACCGCGTCGCTGCAGGCCGGTTGGCGTCCGACCTGGTAATCGCGCCGGCCAATGAAGGTTCCGTTTCCATCCGCCCGGTTGAGCCAGACGGTTATGGTTCCAGAACCTTCGTTGGCGCTGACAACCTCGGGGAACAGGTCGCCATTGAGCTCGGCAACCTGTACCTGGAACGGCCGCACGCCGGTGCTCAGTCGACCTGTCCTGCGGAAGGCCGCGGCTCCCTGGTTGAGAAACACCTGCATATGGGCGCTCTGCATCGCCCCGGTTACGAGGTCCAGATCACCATCTCCATCAAAATCGCCGCTGTCGATCGCGTTGAGGTATTCTCCCGCCTGGATCGTCCGGCGCGGCCGCAGGGTTCCGTTTGAGTTCAGGAAGACCGTGATCGAGCGCCCATTTCCATCTCCTGTTGCGACATCCAGCGTTCCATTATTGTCAAAATCACCGATCGCGGCGGCATGGGGAGCCGGTCCCATATCGACAAGGACCGGGTCGAGAGCTACCGCGCCCTGGTCCCTGTTCCAGAGGATTCCGACACTGGTGAAGCGCTCGAAGGCCGTTACCAGCTCGGGGTCGCCGTCGTTATCCAGGTCGCAGATGGTCAGAAGCCCGGGAGCGAATTCCACCGCGAAGGTGATGGGCTCAGACAGGAAGGCGCCGCTGGCATTGTTGAGGACTGAGACCACCGCCTCCCGCCCCCCAAAAACGATCTCGGGGTCGCCATCTCCATCGATGTCCCTGGCTTGAATCTGTTCGGGCCGGGCTGGGAAGTTGTCGACCAGGGTCATGTTGCCGCTTCCATCATTGTGGAGGATCGAGACCGATTCCATGTTGCTCGTGGCGAGGTCGAGATCACCGTCTCCATCGAGGTCCGCTGTCGCCATCTGGGACGGTATCCGCGAACCGATCGGAAAGTTCCGTGGTTCCGCGAAGGTTCCGTCTCCATTTCCGACGATCATCGTGGCGTTGTCGGAGCGGCTGTTGAGCGCCAGGATATCCATGAGTCCATCGCCGTTGAAGTCTGCTATCTCGGCAGCGGTCGGGTAGTCGCCGACGGCCATGCTGACGCCTTCGGCAAAGGTTCCGGCGCCCGTGTTCAGCCTGAAGGTGACGTCGTCGTTACTCGTGTTGGTGTAGAGAAGGTCAAGGCGCCCATCTTGATTGAGGTCTCCTGTGGTGACAAAGCGGGTGGCTCGGTTCACCTCGATACTTACGGGTTCGGAGAAAACTCCGCTGCCGTCATTCCAGAAGAGCTCGATGGTGAAGAAGTTCGCTGTGACCAGGTCGAGATCCCCGTCTTCGTCGAGATCCGCGGACTCGATGGAACTGGCTCGAACACCGGCTGGGATGTCTGTCCTGGTGAAGACGCCTTCGCCCTGGTTGTTGAGCAGAGAGAGAGTTGAGCTGGTGTCGGCGTTCTTGTTCGCGGTGACGAGATCGTTGTCCCCATCTCCATCGAAATCTCCCGAGGTGAGCGCCCTGGGGAAACGCTCGACGGTAAGAGCCTGCTCGCGAAGTCCGAACTGCAGCGGAGCGAATTCGCATTCATCCGGTATGCCGTTTTCATTGCAGTCGGAGCTGGCGGCCCCTGCGATGTCAACCTGGTCCTCGACCCCATTGCGATTGCAGTCTACAGCCAGGGCGGACCCGCAGGCGTTGGGAAACGAAACTACCGCGGTCAGCAGGGCCAATATGAGTTTCAGGATCAACCTGTTATGACTGTTCATGTGAGATTTTGGAGGAACGAAGATAATTGTTGAATTGACAGAAATGAGGAGATAGTTGGCTTTCCCGGGCCTGGAAACGGGCCAGGTCCCTAACACCCGGCCAACAGGCGGCTACCAGTTTTCCCCCCGGGACTCCTGCCCGTTTTTTCCAGGCTGGAAAGGGTTTCAGACAAGGCTCTATTTTACCGCAAAACACATTAAATCAAAGGGTTTGCGTTAGCCTCGCCGAAGGGCCGGACTCTTGTTTTATTCAGCCAGGAGGGTGTCGAGGAGGGTGTGTCCCATGAAGGTGTAGTGTCCCCGCCAGCGCACGATTCCTTTTTGGTCGATGACAACCGCGGCGGGCAGACCGCTGACCCTGTAGGGATACCAGCTGCGGCCTCCCTCATCCAAGGCTACATCCAGGAAGGGAACCTTGTTCGTCTCGACATAGATTTCAACTGGCGAGGTTCCCTTGGGGTCTTTCGGGTTGGCGATACCGATGAAGACCACTCCCTTATCCGACCATTTTTCCACATCACGCCGCATCTGCGGGAGCTCGCTCTTGCAGTGATTGCACCAGGTGGAGAAGAAGGTCAGGACAATGACCTCTCCCCGGAGAGATTCAAGTCCGCCGTCGACGACTCCTTTGAGCCACCGGGTTGCGTTGAGGGGCGGAGCCGGACGTCCAACCATGCCCAGCTCGTTGAGATACCGGGTGCGGATCTTTTTCGCGGTTGAGGCGTATTTAGGATCATTGCCGAAGTCCCTGAGGTACTTGTTGTAGAAAGCCTTCGCCTGGACATGATCCCCGAGTCCCGCGTTACAGATTCCCGCCCGCTCCAGCGCCCTGGGGCGGTATTTCGAGGTGCGCGGGAAATTTTCAAAGGCCGATTTGTAGGCGGCCAGCCCGCGTCGGTGGTCACCCAGAAGCAGGTAGCACGAGCCTGCCATGTAGGCCGCCTGTGAGGAGAAGTCCAGCTCGTCTTTGTAGCGATTGACGACTTCACGGAAGAGGATCGCGCTGGTCTCGAGGTTCGAGCCGGGGTCTTCCACTACCTCGCCGGGCTCGAGAGATTCTTCCCTGGCATCCTTGCCGCGGCGGAAATAGGTCTCCGCCAGCTCGAGCAGGACTTCCGCTCGCAGGGCGTTCGGGGCTTTCATCTCGACCGCGCCGCCCAGGACTTCAAGCGCCCTGGTGTAGCGGCCCTGCTTCTGGAGGCTGAGGCCTTTTTCAAGCTCGGCTTTCGGATTTCCCTCCTCCTGTCCATCGAGGTTGTAGCCGAGGCTGCCAGTGAGGCTTTCGAGTGCGCTGGCGATGGCTGGTTTCGGTTCTTTTTCCGGCTTCTCAGCCGGTACCGGTTCGGCCGGAGGGCTGGCCAGAGGGCTGGCCAGAGGGCTGGCAGGTTCAGTCTTTTCATTCGCC
>CAJWMA010000098.1 GCA_913042995.1 uncultured bacterium
CCCCCCTGCCACTCAACGATGCTGCCGAGATGGACATTTCCGGAGATCATGAGGACCGACACGATCGCCAGTCCCATGGCGATCTCGTAGCTGATGATCTGGGCGCTCGAGCGGATTCCGCCCAGCAGCGAGTACTTGCTGTTGGAGGCCCAGCCGCCGAAGCTGATCCCGTAGACCCCAAGCGATGTGATCGCGAGGACATAGAGAACCCCGACGTTCAGGTCCGCTACCTGCAGGTCTCTTCCTACGGGGATGGCGACAAAGGAGATCGCGGCGGGGGCGAAGGCCAGCAGGGGAGCGAGGCTGAAGAGGGTCCTGTCGGCTCGGTCGGGAATGATCTCTTCCTTGAACAGGAGCTTGATCACGTCCGCCAGCGGCTGGAGAAGGCCCATCGGGCCAACCCTGTTGGGGCCAACCCGGTTCTGGATCGCGGCGCAGATCCTCCGCTCGGCCATCACGAGCATGGGAGCGAGCGTCATGATGCCTCCGAAGATGGCCGCCGCCCGCACCGCGCCCATGAGGATGTCCTGGAGGTTGTCGTTCATTCTTCACCTCCATCGAGACTGAGTCCCGTCTTTCCCACCTCGGCATGCCGGGCTCCCTTGAGGGCCGGTATGATCGCGGCCATTTCATCAAACAGGCCGCGCTGCGAGATCCGGCCTTCTCGCGCGCCGAGCTCGACGAGAACGTCCTGGAGCAGGTCGTCGAGACGAAGGGCTCCCCTGGGCAACTGGGTGGCAGCCTGTACGAGCTGTATTCGCCCGTCCTCGTTGATGATGGATCCATCCCGCTCCGAGAACGCGGTGGCGGGAATGAGGGAGACTTCTTCGCCGATGCGGGAGTCGTTCTCGAGCAGGAAGACGAGGCCGAAGTCGGCCGAGTTGAGCGCCTCGATCCATTCAGCCGGCAGCGGCTGGCCTGGCAGGTCGCTCACCAGCACGAGGCCGCGCAGGCCCGGCCCCTTTGATTTTTCCAGGAGACCTTCGGCGCGAGAGGAGAAGGCGCTCGGGCCGAGGATCGCCTCGACTCCGCGCCTGTTCGGATTTCGGTCAGCCGAGATCTTGAAGCCGCCCTTGAAGGTCTCCTCCTTGCCATCTGCACGGGCGCAGGCCGCGATGTTCTCCACCGGGACATCGAGCTCTTTCAGCACCGAGCCCAGCAGGTAGAGAGTCTCGTTGCTCATGAACGCGCTGGCCAGCACACCCAGGGAGTCGGCCCCATGCTCATCCACCAGGCTCTTCAGCTTCCGGGCCAGAAGGGCCGGGGCGTCGGCCGGTCCGGATGAATCGTCCAGCCGGTACTCGAGCGCGCGCTCGGGGCCAAGGACATAGTCGTAGGTATAGCGCCCGTGATCGCAGATCCAGTAGTCGTTTACCGAATCGTTGTGGCGGGCGACGATCCTCTTGACCTCGTTGTGCAGCGTCTGGATCTCGACGTTGCAGCCGCGCGAGCATTCGTGGCAGACGCTGTCGGTTTTCTTTTCGTACCAGACCCGCGCCTGGTAGAGGAAATCCTCCGAGATCAAGGCGCCGACAGGGCAGATGTCGACCACGTTGCCGCTCAGCGGGTTCTGCAGGGGGTAGCCCGGGAAGGCATCGACAACCGAGCGGTCGCCCCGGTTCACCATGGTCAGCTCGCCGCTGCCGGCGATATCGCTGCAGAAACGCACGCAGCGGGTGCAGGAGATGCAGCGGTTTCCCCACAGCCTGACGCCGTTGCCGAGCTCCTTGGTCGGCTTGAGTTGCTTGACGTCGACCATGCGGGAGGCGTCGTTGCCGTGGGCGTAGGAGTTGTCCTGGAGCATGCATTCTCCCGATTTGTCGCAGATCGGGCAGTCGAGCGGGTGGTTCGCCAGCATGAACTCGAGCACATCGGACCGGGCCGCCTTCGCAGGCTCGGAGTGGGTTTCGATCTCCATGCCTTCGGTCACGGGAGTCGTGCAGGCGGGCATGGGCTTGGGCGCCTTGACCACCTCGACCAGGCACATCCGGCAGTTGCCCTCGGGCACCAGCCCCGGGTGATAACAGAAAAAGGGTACATCGAGCCCCCGGTCATGGCAGACCTTGATCAGCATCTCTCCGGCGGGAGCCTCTACCTCCTCGCCGTTGATCGTCAGGTTGACTGTCTGCTTCTCGGTCATGTTCTGTGTATTCCGGTCTTTCCGTTTCCTTCAGTGTCCGCCCTGGAGCTCATCGAGCCGCTCCTGGTTGTGGGCGCTCAGGGCTCCCGGCTGCACCAGGGGGCCTCCGAGGTGTACGGTTCGTTCGTGGCCGTCGCCGGCCGCGATCTTCTCGTCAAACTCAGATCTGAACTTGCTGACGATACTTTCGCAGGGGAAGGCCGCCGCGTCCGCCAGGACGCAGATCGTTCGCCCGCACATTTTTTTCGACAGGTCGAGCATCATGTCCGGGTCTTCCGGACGGCCGTCACCGTGCAGGATGCGCCCGCAGATCTTCTGCAGCCAGCCGGTGCCTTCGCGGCAGGGCGTGCACTGGCCGCAGGATTCGTGGGCGTAGAAGCGCAGGAGGTTGTAGAGCGCCTCCACCATGTCGGTTTTATTGTCTATCACGATGACACCGCCGGAGCCGAGCATGGTGTCCTTTGCGGCGAGGGACTCGTAGTCCATGCCCACGTCGCATTCTTCGGCGGCGAGGATCTTGGCCGAGCTCCCGCCCGGGATGATGGCCTTCAGCTTGTTTCCTTTCCAGATTCCGCCGGCGTGGTTGTTGACCAGGTCCAGGAGGTTGATGCCCATGGGCACCTCGTAGGTTCCCGGACGTTCCACGTGGCCGCTGACGCACAGCAGCTTGGGCCCGGGCCCTTCAGGCGGTCCGATGCTCTTGAACCAGTCGACTCCCCGGTCGAAGATGTGGGTGACGCAGGAGAGGGTTTCGACGTTGTTGACCACCGTCGGGCAGCGGAAGAGCCCCTCCACAGCCGGGAACGGGGGCTTGATCTTCGGCAGGCCGCGCTTGCCCTCGAGGGAGCTCAGGAGCCCGGTCTCTTCTCCGCAGATGTAGGCTCCGGCGCCGCGGTGCATGGTCATGTCGAGCCGGAAGCCGGTGCCGAGAACGTTTTCACCGAGAATTCCAGCCTCGTAGGCCTCATCGATGGCTTTCTGCATGGCGAGGAAGGCATCGTAGTATTCGCCCCGGATATAGATGTAGCAGATGTGGCTGTCGAGCGCGTAGGCGGAGATGAGGGAACCCTCGATGAGCTGGTGAGGGTCGCGCTCCATGATCACCCTGTCCTTGAAGGTGCCGGGTTCGCTTTCATCCGCATTGACCACCAGGTACTTCGGCTTGTCGGTGTCCTTGGGGACGAAGGACCACTTCAGGCCGCAGGGAAAGCCGGCACCGCCGCGTCCCCGGAGGTTCGAATCCTTGACCGTCTCGATGACCTCGTCGGGCTTCAGCTCCTTCAGGACCCGCTCAGCCGCCTCGTAGCCGCCATGGCTTCGGTAGAAATCGAGCGAGGCGGAGCCCTCCTGGTCGACGTATTTTGTCAGAACCTTCTCGAATTTTTCCGCTTTGATTTCAGCCACGCAGCGTCTCCAGCAATTTATCGAGTTCCTCGATGTCGAGGTTCTCGTGGTACTTTTCGTTGACCTGCACCACCGGGGCCGTATCGCAGGAACCCAGGCATTCGACCTTCTTCAGCGTGAAGAGGCCGTCCTCTGTGGTCTCACCCGCCTCGATCCCAAGCTTCTCCTCGAGACGGTGCTGGATATCCCGGCACCCCCTGAGCGCGCAGGGCAGGGTGCTGCAGACCTGCAGCAGGTATTTGCCGTCGCCCTCCCTGCGGTAGTGGGTATAGAAGGTGAGGACTCCCCAGACATAGCCTGGAGAAAGCTCGAGCGTCTCAGCCACCAGCATCACCGAGTCATTGTCGATGTTGCCAAACTCCTCCTCGGCCAGCCGCAGCACCGGCAGGAGGGCGGCCTGCTTGTTCGGGTAGCGCCCCAGGAGCCAGTCGATGAACTCGAGGCCCTTCTCCGAGAATTTCTTTTTCACGGCGGGAGCATCGCTCATCGGTCAAGTTCTCCCGCTATGACGTTCAGGGTGGCGAGCACGGCGACGGCGTCGCTGATCATCAGGCCCTCGATCAGCTTCGGGAGCACGGCAAAGTGGAAGATCGAGGGAGGCCGCACCCGGGTCTTGTAGGAGTTCATCTCTCCATCTGACACCATATAGAAGCCCAGCTCTCCGTTGGGGCTCTCTGTGCAGGAGTAGACCTCGCGGCCCCGTTCAGGCAGGATGCCGTGTCCGAACATGATCTGCTTGAAGTGATGGATCAGGCTTTCGATGTTCTGGTGGACCTCGTCTTTCTCAGGCAGGGATATTTTCTTGTCCTCGCTCAGCACAGGCCCCTCCGGCAGGTCTTCGATGGCCTGGGAGATGATGTCGAGGCTCTGGTCGCATTCTTCAAGTCTCTGGACAAAGCGCGAGTAGCTGTCGCCGCCGTCCTGCGTAGGTACCTCGAAGTCGTAGCGTTCATAGCCGCTGTACGGCCTGGCCTTCCGAACATCGTAGGCGATTCCGCTGGCCCGCAGGATGGGGCCGGTGAGCCCCCAATTCACCGCATCCGCCGAGGAGATGATTCCCACTCCGCGCATACGATCCTCAAAGATCCGGTTGCCGATCGTCATCGACCTCATCTCTTCGAGGAACCGTCTGAACTCGGTGACGAGGTCCTTGACCATTGAGTCGAAGTCGGTGGGTACGTCGCGGAAGACCCCGCCGATGCGGGTGTAGCTGGTGGTCAGCCGGGTGCCGGTGACGGCTTCCATGAGATCGTAGACTTTTTCACGCCGCTCGAAAGCCCAGAACATCAGGCTGAAGGCGCCGACGTCCATGCCCGCCAGGCCGTTGCAGACGATGTGGTCGGCGAGGCGAGAGAACTCGCTGAGGATGACCCGGATGACCTGAGCCCTGCGCGGCACCTCAACTCCAAGAAGCTCCTCGCAGGCGATGGCGTAGCCGACGTTGTTGTTCATGGCCGACATGTAGTTCATGCGGTCGGTGACAGTGACCCACTGCTGGTAGCTCATGTGCTCCGAAAGCTTCTCGAACCCGGTGTGCAGGAAGCCGATCTCGGTATCGGCCGCGACAATTTTTTCGCCCCGCACCTTCAGGACGACCCGCAGGGTTCCGTGGGTGGCCGGATGCTGGGGGCCGAGGTTCAGGGTCATGGTCTTTCCGCCGAAGTCATCTTCAGCTTCATCCGTGATGAAGAATCGGGGCTCGGGATGTTCGCCGCGGTAGTCGGGGTCGGCGGCCAGTCCCTTTCGCAGGAGCTCGGGGCCGAGCGCCTCCGGGGGGCTTTGTTCGGCGGCTTCAGCGGGCAGGCCGGGAGCCTTGCGTTCTTCGCTCACTCGCCACCTCCTTCTTTTCCGGCGCCGCCAGAGATGGGCCCGGAATCAAGGTATTGGGGGAAGGCATCCCGCTCGCCGCGGCCTCGCAGGGGGTAGTCTTTTCTGAGGGGAAAGCCGGGGAAGTCTTCCGGCATCAGCAGGCGCCGCATGTCAGGGTTGCCTTTGAAGCGGATCCCGTACATGTCGTGGGTCTCCCGCTCCGCCCACAAGGCCGATCCCCAGAGCTCGACGGCGCTGGGAACCCAGGCGTCGTCCTCCGGGACGGGAGTCTTCAGCGTGAACCGGTGGTTGTGAATTGTCGAATAGAGCTGGTAGACGGCGGCGAATCGTTCCTGGATCGAGGGCTCGTCAAAATGGAGGTAATCGACAGCCGTTACGTCTACCAGGAAGTCGAATTCCAGGCCGGCCTCTGATTGCAGGAAGCTGAGCGTGTCTTCGAGCGATTCACGGCTGACGATGGCAACCTGGGCCGCGCTTTCGCCGGGAGGCAGGTGGACCGAAAGCTCGTCGCCGAATTGCTTCGACAGGCGTTCGGTGATCTGTTCTGGCGTCAGGGATGTTCCCATCTCAGGCATTCATTCCGGGTCAGGAGCCACTGGGCTCGGCTGCCCCTTGTTCTGCGGAGACGGACTCTTCGGTCTCCTCTTCGGTTTCAATTCCCGGGTTTTCCCTCTTCTCGCCCGCTTCTTCATCGGAGTCTTCTTCGTCGATGATCTCCTGGATTTTCATCAGGGCATCGAGCAGCGACTCCGGCCGGGGGGGGCAGCCGGGTATGTAGCAATGGACCGGGAGGAATTGATCGACGCCCTGCACCAGGGTGTAGGTGTCGAACACGCCTCCGCTGGAAGCGCAGGCGCCCATTGAGATAACCCACTTGGGCTCCGGCATCTGCTCGTAGATTTTCAGCAGGACCGGCATCATCTTGATCGAGATTCTTCCAGAGACGATCATCAGGTCGGCCTGCCTGGGAGAGAAGCGGATGACCTCCGCTCCAAACCGCGCCATGTCGAAGCGTCCGGAGAGGGTGGCCATCATCTCGATCGCGCAGCAAGCCGTTCCGAAAGGCATCGGCCAGAGAGCGTTCTTGCGGGCCCACTTGGCCACCGAGTTGACCGAGGTCGTGATGATGTTGTCACCGAGGAGCTTTTCTAATCCCAATCCAGGCCTCCCCGCCTCCAGGCGTAAACATATCCGGTAAAGAGGATTCCGATGAAGACGAGCATCTCGGCGACCACGACCCAGCCCAGGCTTCCGAGCAGTTCCTGGTAGGTGATAGCCCAGGGGATGAGAAAGACGGTCTCTATGTCGAAAAGAACGAAGAGGATCGCGACGAGATAGAAGCGTATCGAGAAGCGCTGGCGGGTTTCTCCCAGGAGCGGGACGCCGCATTCGTAGGGGAGACCCTTGCCGGCTATCTTTTTCTTCGGTCCAAGGATTGCGGGGAGGCTGAGCATCGTCACCCCGGTAAGGAGCACGATGACGACATAGACCGCTATGGGAAGAAACTCGCCCAGGTAGCTTGTATGCTCGGCGATGATATTCATCTACTTATTCAGCCAACCGCCTGAAACAGCCCGGGTCGTGGAGGTTTTTCAGTCCACTGGCCGGTGAGGGAAACTGCATGCCTGTTTATCCAAGGAAACGATCTTTAACAAGGTCGAAAGCCTGGAGTCTATAAAAGGCCTCTGCCGGTAAACTAAGTCGTCGCAGACAATGCTTCAAGAGCTTTTTGTGATATTTTTCACAAAGTATCTAAGTGTAATAATAACAATAACTTAAACTGCGACCAGGTTGGGAGGCTCTGCTGGGTTGACATTCTCCTCGTTTCCGATAAACTGGTCGTTCTTATAGGGTTTATATATAAGTTATAAATATAATTACCCTAAGCGTTAAGGTCATTGAGGGAGCCATCCCATGAAAGCAGCCATATGAAAATAGTCCGTAGTTTTACCGCCACGGAGCAGGAACTCGAAATGCTCGAGGCCGTTGCGCAGTACCATGGGTTTTCCAAGAGCTCGACCATTACCAATCTGCTGAAGAAAGAGTTCTGGAGAATTTTTCCGGGAGGCACCGATGCGGTTCAGCCTCAGCCTGGTGCCAGGATCTCAGGCCAGGACCTGGCGGGGGATGGTGAAAGATGACAAACGAACAGGCAACCGCTCCCCTGGCTTCATTCGAAACACCCGACCCCTGGAATGTGGAGGGGGCGGATCTTGCTGGAATCCGGGCTCTCCAGGAGGAGATTCGCCTGCTGGCCCGTGAGCGTAACGCGGTGATCCTGGCTCACAACTACCAGCTTCCCGCTGTCCAGGAGGTGGCGGATGAGCTGGGGGACTCCCTGGCCCTGGCGATGAAGGCCGTGAAGACCGACGCCGAGCGAATCATTTTCTGCGGAGTTCACTTCATGGCGGAGTCCGCGAAAATACTCAACCCGGACAAGAAGGTGCTGTTGCCGAATCTCGCTGCCGGCTGCTCCCTGGCGGACTCCATCAGCCCCGAGTCACTCGAGGACTGGAAGACGCGATATCCCGGCCGGGAGGTGGTGACCTATATCAATTCGAGCGCCGAGGTGAAGGCCTTGTCGGACATCTGTTGCACCTCGGGCAACGCGGTCTCCGTCGTTCGCAGCCTCGATAATGACAAGATCCTGTTTACTCCGGACCGCAACCTGGGAGGCTGGGTCGCGAAGCAGCTGCCGGAGAAGGACGTCGTGATCTACGACGGGGTCTGTCCGACCCACGATGTGTTGCGCGAGGCGAGCCTTGATAAGAGCCGCAGCGCGCATCCCGAGGCCGTCATCATCGCCCACCCGGAATGTCGCGAGGATGTTCTTCAACTGGCTGATGAGATCTGTTCGACCGCTGGTATGTTCGATGCCGTCGCGCGGCATCCCGAGGCCGGCACCTTTATCGTTGCGACAGAGTGGGCCCTGGTTTACCGTCTCCGCCTGGCCTATCCGGACAAGGAGTTCGTTATGGCGGATGGCTGTATCGGCTGTCGGCTCCACTGTCCTTATATGAAGATGATCGATCTTTCCCAGATCAAGAGATCGCTGGAGGAGGATGTCTTCGAGGTCCTGGTGGACGAGGAGGTGGCCGGCGGAGCCCGCCGCAGCCTTGAGCGCATGCTTGCGGTTCCCCGGGACAATTGAGGTTCCACTCCGTCCCCGTTCGCCCCATCCTTAACCGTTGACTGGAAGCAATGCCCCAGACCCTGTTTACCCTGATCCTCTTTGATGCCGCCGCACTCGTTTATGCCCTGGCCCTCGGCCTGGGGCTGAGCGACGCGGTCTCCGTTCGCGAACATCTCCTGGCCGGAATGCTCGCCTCTGTTCTCATTATTTTCACCCATGTACTGGTCATCTTTTACCTGATCGGAACGGGGATGGATATTCGGGAGGCGGTTGAAGAGGACGATGCTCTCGCGAAAAAATACGTACCTCTCACCCGTAGACTGAAAAAGAAGGTTTTCCCCCTGGCCTGCTTCGCGATCCTGCTGATCATCGTCGCTTCCCTGCTCGGGGCGGAAGTTCACAGCAGGCTGATTCCCGCTCCCGGCGCCGAGACGGCTTTGCCGCTGCGACAGGTCGGCGGATGGTGGGTCCACCTGGTCTTCTCATCTCTCGCCCTGTGCGTCAACGCGGCCGCTTTTGTCGCGGAGTTCAGGGCTGTTAGAAAGAACCGCAAGGCGATTGAGGAGATCAACGAGTGGGCGCTGAACGGCCACGGAGGATGAGGAAGAACTCTGCTCCACCCAAACCCACCTGCAGACGGGGTTTACTTGAAAAAAAAACTTTTGCAAAACGTCCTCAACAACTTAAAGTCTTGGCGTTTTATGCAGGAAAGTTTGACGGCTGAGGTTCTTTCTTTCCGCCGGTTCAGTGCGAACTCGGCGGTTCCTCAAACGGGGGATAGAAGGGAAGGGCTTTCGGCCTGTCTGGCTTTTCTAAGTTAGCCTCAGCGACTGAGCTAAAGACCTCCCTGAAATGGGTTACCAGCTACTCAACGTCCTTGCATTCACCCTCTTCGGGGTCTTCTTCGTCTTCCTGACGGTGTCGATCCTCAGCCGCCTGTTGCGGCCGCGGGTTCGTGATGAGAGTGAACCCGGCAAGCTGGAGACCTATGAGTGCGGTGAGCCCACGATTGGCTCGTCCTGGGTACGGTTCGACATACGCTTCTATACCCTTGCGCTGATCTTTCTCATCTTCGATGTCGAGGTGGCTTTTCTCTACCCCTGGGCCCGGGTATTTAAGACCCTGATGCGAGAAGGTTTCGGAGGGTTCATTTTCCTCGAGGTGTTGGTCTTTCTGTGCATCCTGCTGGTTGGATTCATCTATTGCTGGGCCAAGGGCGATCTCGACTGGCTGAAGGTAAAGCCTTTTATGAAGGCCGCAGTTGTTAAAGAGGTTCCAGAACCGGATGCGGTGGAAGCTCCCGATGGTAAGCAGGAGGTGGCCGTCTGATGAGTGAAATTGAAAACAGGAATCCGGATCCACTGACCAAGAACGTTGTTTTCATGTCGGCGATCGACGATGTCATCAACGCTACGCGCGCCAACTCTGTCTGGCCGCTGACCTTCGGTCTCGCCTGCTGCGCCATCGAGATGATGGCCACCGGCGCCGCCAAGTACGATCTTGACCGCTTCGGCTCGGGTCCTTTCCGGGGCACCCCGAGGCAGTCCGATCTCATGATCGTGGCGGGTACGGTGACCCACAAGATGGCTCCCAGGGTGAAGCGCCTCTACGACCAGATGCCTGAACCGAAGTACGTGATCGCGATGGGTGGTTGCGTAATTCGCGGCGGTCCCTACGTGAAGCATGGCTATCACGTGGTCAAGGGCGTAGATCTCCTGATTCCCGTGGATGTTTATATCCCCGGGTGCCCGCCGAGGCCGGAGGCTCTCCTGGAGGGTCTCTTCAAGGTGCAGAAGCTGATGAAGAGAGAGAAAATACTCGATCGGACCAGGCGAACGACCAAGCCGGAAGTTTACCAGCCCGTTTAACTCGGAGTGATTTGAAGAAATGGCCAGGCTCGAAATTGGGCAAATCATAGCGGTGATCAAGGAGAAGCTGCCTGAGGCGGTTGTCGAGGAGGTTCTCGATGGAGTGGATCCGTTCGTTGTCGTCAAGGCGGAGCAGTGGGGGGAAACCGCCCGGCTCTGCAGAGATGATTCCCGCCTCGGTTTCGACCTGCTCTCCTGTATATCCGGCGTGGATTATCCCGAGCGCGAGGAGGGTCCCGAGATAGAGGTCATCTACCATCTCGATTCGACGGTCAATCATCATGGACTCACCATCAAGGTGAAGCTGCCCCGCGGCGATCCGCGAGTCGCGTCGGTCGAGGAGATCTGGCGGACGGCGGACTGGCATGAGAGGGAGACCTACGATCTCGTCGGAGTGATCTTCGAGGGTCATCACAATCTCGTCAGGATTCTCTGCGCTGACGACTGGGTCGGCCATCCCTTGAGAAAAGATTACGAGTCCCCGGATTCCTTCCACGGTATCAAGAACGTTATCTATTGAGCCGGGCAACACGATAAAGACCGCAAGAATCAGATTCAGAACACAATGAACGAAGCAAAGATCAGGACAGAAGAGATGCTCCTCAACATGGGGCCCCAGCATCCGAGCACCCACGGGGTGTTCCGGGTGGTGTTGCGCACCGATGGCGAGCTGGTGCTCGAGTCCGAATCTCACATCGGCTACCTGCATCGCTGCTTCGAGAAATGCGCCGAGGGCAACAACTACCTCCAGGTGGTTCCCTATACCGACCGGATGGATTACCTGTGCGCCATGATGAACAACTGGGGCTACGCTGCCGCGGTTGAGAAGCTGGCGGGTATTGAGGTTCCTGAGCGGGCCGAGTATATCCGGGTCATCGTCTCCGAGCTCAACAGGGTGGCCAGCCACCTGCTCGCCTTCGGTACCTACGGGCTCGACATTGGCGCGATCACTCCGTTTCTCTACGCCTTCCGCGACCGAGAGCGGATCCTCAAGATTTTTGAGAAGCTCTGCGGCCAGCGGCTGAATTACAGCTACATCCGGGTTGGCGGCGTGACCTTCGACATGACCGACGAGATTCTCGCTGACATCGAGGCCTTCTGCGATTACTTCGACCCGAAGATCATCGACGAATACGACAACCTCCTGTCTTACAACGGGATCTTCATCTCGAGGACGGCGAATGTCGGCGTGATCCCGGCGGAGCTGGCCGTCAGCTACGGCGTGACCGGTCCATCGCTTCGCGGCTCCGGGGTCCAGCGTGACCTTCGCCGCGACGCTCCCTACGGAATCTACGACCGTCTCGAATTCGATGTGCCGGTCGGTTCCGGCGAGATGGGACAGCTGGGTGATTGCTGGGACCGCTACATGGTACGCATGCGTGAGATGCGCCAGAGCATCCGGCTGGTCCGCCAGGCGGTCAAGGACATCCCCGAGGGCCCCTTCTGTGACAAGAAGGCCTACCGGGCCGTCAAGCCGAAGGCGGGAGAGGTCTACAAGCGGGTCGAGGGCGCGCGCGGCGAGGTCGGCTTCTACGTTGTCAGCGACGGAACGAATATTCCCTACAGGGTGAAGGCCAGGGCGCCTTCCTTCTGCAACATCAGCATCCTGGACAAACTTACGAGTCTCAGCAACGTGATGCTGGCCGACCTGGTGGCCATTATCGGCAGCCTCGATATCGTGCTCGGGGAGGTGGATCGATGAACCTCTTCGTCTTCACCAATTTTTTCGCGCAGGCCGGAAAGGACCTGAAG
>CAJWMA010000099.1 GCA_913042995.1 uncultured bacterium
TTCGCAAACGGAAGGATCGGTACAGATTTGACGACATTATTCGAACAATCACTCGTTTGGCCTTTTTTCAGGTTTCAACCGGCGGGTCAGAGTTCAACTCCATACTGTTGGTCCGCCGCTTGCCGCGAAATTGGACATCGTTTTCCGGTTTAATTCTCGAAAACAACCACTATCCAGCAGGACAGGCCAACAGGGCGTTAAGCCGCTTTTGCGGGGGGGGGCCTGCCCCATGTCGAGGGTTTGGAGTTTTTTGACTTTTGGGTGGTGTTGGCGCTGCATTTGCTAAAAGCGGGCTTCGGGATTACAATCCCGGAATGAAGCGGAATTTAGCCAGCAGGAAGACAACTGAGACAGCTTATCGACTGGTCGCTCTTTTCCTTGTGATAGCTATAGTGGTTTCACACCCGGTTCCCGCCCGGGATTTGCACTATTGCTCCTCCGTTGGAAAGCTCATGGACCCGGGCCGCGACTGTTCATCCCAGGCTGAGTCCTGTTGCTCGGTCGAGCGACCCGAATGTTGTCGGGATTCAGTTGTCAGCCCCGGGAATCCATTGAGCGGCGCGGCCATCGCCTCTCCGCTGTGCTCCGATTGCTGCAGGGAGTTCAGCCTGGCAGAAATGGATCCTCCCGTCGGGACATTCAAATCGGACGTCGAGGGGATTCAAACGGCTCCGCAGAAACCGGCGGCAGGGACTGGTACTTACACTGTCTCGGCGGTCTGCGCACTCGCTCTTTCGCGGCGCGTCGGTTCGCCCGACCTCCCACCCGGGCTCCCCATCTACCTGCTTTCCTGTCGCTTCCTGATTTGATACCGGGCTCTGTTGGCGGTTCAGTACCCGTGTAGATGGGTGGGCTGGCCGTGTGGGCATCAACCCTGCCAGTCAACATATGAAGACACAGGAAGTTATTGAGATGTGGTTTATGCGTAAATTTAATTTATCGAGGCTCCTCCAGGCCGTCTTGCTGGCGGCCCTGGTCTCCCCCTCGGGAGTCGTGGCCCAGGACGGCGGGATCGAGGTTCTGGCGGGTCATACGATTTTTGAATCGGGCGCCAGGATCTCTCTGAGTCATCTTTATTCCAGCCGGGGCACCCTGTCCAGCGGTTCCGACGAGGTGCCCAATCCGGATAGCCTGTCGCTGCGGGAACATCGGGTCGTCCTGGGCGTCAACTATGGCCTGTCGTCGAATTTGTCATTGTCCCTTCTGCTTCCGTATGTAAGGAGGGAGGGGAAGCTTCCCGGGCCGGATGCCGGGGGCGTCGAAAGCAGCAGTGAAGGCCTTGGCGACGCCGCGTTGCTCGGCAAGTACAATTTTTTCAGCGAGTACTGGAAGCAGAGCGCCTTCCACATCTCCGCGATCGGTGGACTTGAGCTTCCTACGGGCTCATCAAATGAGCGCAGCGGCGACGAGCTGTTGGCGTTTTCCATGCAGCCCGGCAGCGGTTCGCTGGATGCGATCGGCGGCCTGGCCCTGACGCTCAGCATCGGCAGGTTTCGTTTTGATGCGCACGCGATCTACAAGGCCAATAGTGAGGGGAGCGAAGATTTTACCGATGGTGACTTCTTTACCCTGGGCACCAGCTTTGCCTATCGGTTTTATCATGCCAGGTACCCGGGTCCATCGGCTAACGTGAAGGTCGGCCTGAGTTGGAGGCACGAGGCTGTGGATGAGTATGGCGGGGAGGTTCTGCAGAACACGGGCCTTGAAGAATTACGGGTTCGCGCGGCGCTGGTCTATCACCCTTCTCCAGAGATTGACCTCGTCGCCCTGGTCGAGGTTCCCGTTCACGGAGACTACAGGGCCGCCCCGGGAGCCGGGCAACTCGCTCTCGATGTGAGAACTTTTTTCGGTTTCGGTATCCGTTTTTAATTGGAAAGTAAAATATGAGAACAGTTATGACTTTTGCCTCGGGCCTTTTCCTTGTCGCCCTTTTCGGCTGCGCGAGAGCCCCTGAGATTCTCAATCCGGATGGACGGGCCTACGCGATCCTTCATCTCACCTTTGATTCGTGAATATGAAACGATGCGGCCTTCGGTTTGGTGAAGGCCCTCAAGCGCCGGGTCGGCGCTCACGCGGTAACCATAGATACGCTTGAAGAGATCGCCAGCTACAGCCTGCTCGATCCTCGGAAAATCAACTTCAAGGAGCTCGATACGGCTTGTGAAAGCGCGCACTATAAGCTGGCCGAGGTGAGGCTGGAGGCTTGGGGTGAGGTCGTCCAGGTTGCCGGCAAGGAAGGCAAGTATCTGAAGATTCGGGGCACTGGCCAGCTGATCAGGATTTCAGGAGACCTGCCCCTGGGCAAGGTCAGCGGTCTCGTCGGAAAGATGGTTGAGCGGAGTGGTCCAACTCCAATGTTCAAGCCCGTGAAAGCTGTCGGGGGCGGGGCATCGGGAGCGCCCTGACCTCAGGGGAGCTTAGAGACGAGGTTCGCTTCAGTTTTCGCATGCTCGGATTTTCCTGCGAGGTTCGTCCATTCGTTCGGGTCCCTGGCGAGGTTGTATAGCTCACTGGAGCCGTCTTCATAGCGGATCAATCTCCAGGAGCCCGACCGGACGGAGTGTCGTCCTTTGCCGAAGGTTGTAACCACGGCGCGATCGGTGCCTGAGCGTGGGTTGTCGAGCAGCGGCTTCAGTGAGCGGCCTTCCAATCCGGCACGCTCGGGGAGGCCAGCGAGCTCTACCAGGGTGGGGTACAGATCTACCAGGCTGACAGGCGAAGAGCAGCGCTGCCCGGCCCATTTCTTCGCGTCAGGATGTTTCGCGGGCGGTGTGACCAGGAGAGGGACCCGGGTAGAGCGTTCCCATCCGGTCCATTTTCCCCAGTGTTGTTTTTCACCGAGATGCCAGCCGTGATCGCTCCAGAGGACGACGAGGGTGTTGCTGGCATGGGGGCCGTTTTCGAGCGCCTCGAGGAGTCGGCCGACCTGGGCGTCGACAAATGTGACACAGGCGAGGTAGGCACGAACCGCGGCTCGCCACTGCTCGTGTTTGAGTACCGTGGTATGGGCGCCGGCCGTCACCGCCTCGAGAGCGGTTCTTTTGCCCGAGCCCCCGAGGTCGGCCAGGTCTCCTTTTGAAGCCGGAGGCAGGGTGATCGAGTCTTCCGGGTAAGCCTCAAAATATTTCTTCGGGGCGAAGAGAGGGATATGGGGGCGGTAGTAGCCTACCCCCAGGAAGAAGGGCTTGTCTTTTTTCTTCAGCAATCGTTCGCAGGCCCAGGCCGTTATTTTTCCATCTCCCATCTCATCGTCGTCGATGTCAAAGGGGCCCCAGTCAAAAGACTCCCCCTTGGTCTCTCCGGGTGCGCGGTCGCTCGGCATGCGGTTGAGGGGGAGGACTATAGTCTTGCCCCCGGCCTTGATGACGTGGCGAGGGTTGTCGCTTCCCTTGCTCGGAAGTTCCTTCCTGGTATAGCTGACCTGGCTTTTTCTCAACGGACTCCAGCGCTGCTCAGTTGAGAAATATTTCTCGAAGAGGCCGGAGCTGCTTTTGTGGAGCAGCTTTCCTGTGCCAAAAGTTGAGTACCCGTTCTTCGCGAAATGTTGCGGGAGGTAGACTATCCCGGGCCTCTTTTTCTGGATGTTCTGCCCGTTTTCATAGATCCCCGAGGTGGTCGGCAGGAGTCCGCTGAAGATCGCTGCCCGCGAGGGGCCGCAGAGCGGGGCCGCGCAGTGAGCATTGGTGAAGACAGTGCCCCGGGCGGCCAGCCGGTCCATGTTGGGGGTCCTGACCTGGGGGTGTCCTCCGAGGAAGCCTACCCAGTCGTTCAGGTCGTCTATGGCAATGAAGAGAATGTTGGGTCGTCGGTTTCTCTCCTCGGCGGATACCGGGTAGCTGGCTCCGATCGCCAGGAGAGCGATGATCAAGAGGATGAGGTTGTTTTGACCCCTGGCCATGAGTGTTCTCCGAAAGAAAAGATGAAGGACCAGCAAGACAGTTTCCAGACATGCTCTTCCATTCGCCAGTTAATAACCAGAAGTGCCCCGGCAAGAGTTCAAATTGACCGTCCGGGGATTTATACTTGGGCATGGGCCTGCCGGGTTGACGAACAATCGGTTTTGCAACTGCTGTGGATTGTCGGTGTTTAAATCGTTGTCAATTCCGGCGCTGCCGTACCCTCTCGCTGTAAGGAGACCGAATTTAATTTCGGACCAGATCCATGATCGTCAGTTCTTCATTTCGTTTGTTTCTTATCCAGGGTCTTTTTGTGTTGGCCCTGATGGCCTGGTTGCCAGCCAGCCTGCAGGCGCAGAGCAGTTTTGTCAGGGGGGACGCCAATGTCGATGCCTCGGTGGACCTCAGCGATGGTGTTCTCATTCTGCAGTATCTTTTCCAGGGGGGGCGGCAGCTTGACTGTCTCGACTCAGGAGATGCAGATGACAGCGGTAGCCTGGACCTGAGCGATGCCGTCTACGATTTCAACTACCTGTTTCTTGGGGGGAGACCGCCGCCGGCCCCCTTCGCCGGTTGCGGTGAAGATCCCACGGCGGATGGCCTGGGTTGTGAGAGCTATGACCTCTGTGATGACAACCCGCCGCCTCCTGTGAAGGGAGGTCGGAACATCCTGGTTATCATCTCCGACGACCTGGGGGCGGACTCCGCCGCCTGCTACGAAGATGCGGGGGCTTTTGCCGCGACTCCGAATATCGAGTCGCTGTGTCAGAGCGGTGTGGTCTTTCGAAACGTCTGGGCGAATCCGCTCTGCTCGCCCACGCGAGCCTCGATGCTCACCGGGCGCTATGGCTTCAGGACGGGCGTCGGCCACCTGGCGAACAACAATGGCGGAGGTCTCCCGAACTCGGAATTCACGATTCCTGAGGCGCTCGATGCCAACCCCGGGCTTGGCTACTCCCATGCCTGCATCGGGAAGTGGCATCTCAGTGACAACGCCAATGGTGGAATGAACCATCCCAACATGGCAGGCTTTTCGCATTTTTCAGGAAGTCTGCGGGGAGCCATCAGCGATTACAGCTCCTGGCAGAAGGTCGTGAATGGCCAGCGCCGGAACGTAAACAACTACGCCACCACCGAGAATGTCGATGACGCGATCGAGTGGGTCGGCGGACAGGAAGGTCCCTGGTTCCTGTGGCTCGCTTTTAACGCTCCGCACACTCCCCTGCATCTGCCGCCGGAAGGTCTTCATCAGCATGACAACCTGACCGGAACGGAAGCCGACATAACTCGGCGCCCCCGGGAGTACTTCGGGGCGATGATTGAAGCCATGGACAGCGAGATTGGTCGGTTGTGGGGCGCGATCGGTGCTGAGATGATGGCGAACACCGATGTGATCTATCTTGGCGACAACGGTACGGGCAGGACGAACGCTCCAGCCGGGGTTTCAACCAGGTCCGGCAAGGGCAGTCTCTACGAGGGAGGGATCCATGTTCCCCTGGTTATCGCCGGTCCGAGTGTTGTCGATGGGGGACGTGAGGTCGAGGGTCTTGTCGATCTGACCGACATCTACGCGACGGTCGTCGAACTGGCGGGGGGGGATATGGACAACACCGTGCCGGACGGAGTGGAGGTCGACTCGGTCAGCCTTGTACCCTACCTGGTTGAGCCGCAGGCCGAGAGCTTGCGCCCCTGGGCTTTCACCCAGCTCTTTGGCGAGGGCGGCAGGCCCGGCAACGCGAATACCCGGGGACATACGATCCGCGATGAGCGCTACAAGTTGATACGGTTTCTCAATGACACCGAGGAATTCTACGATCTGCAGGCTGACCCTCAAGAGAGCAGTAACCTGGCCGCTGGCGCGCTCGTGGGCGATGAACTGGCGCGATATGAGAACCTTGCCTCGATCATGACCGAGCTCCTCTTATCTGAAGAGTAAAGCAGGGGTTCGTTTCCGTGGGTGGAGAGGATTCGCGCTGTCCAAGCGCCCTTGTCTTGGGCAGAATGACGCTCTGCACGGCTCCTTTTATCAAATGCAACCGGTCATTGAACAATGTCGTCCCTTCCTGACAAACAGATCCTGACAACGACAGTAGGCTCCTACCCCCTGCCTTCCTGGCTGCTTGCCGCACCATCGCAGGAGGCTGTGACTGATGCCACGAGGGTCGTATTCGATACCCAGCGCCAGGCTGGTATCGAACTGCCGACCGATGGGGAGCTCTATCGCTTCGACCCCGGGCATCCTGACACCAACGGAATGATCGAGTATTTTGTCGCTCCCATGGCAGGTACCCGGGTCGAGTTCGGCCGTAGCGAGACCGAGGAGTTCGCCGCGCGGCAATCGATGGGCTTTCGGGTCAAGCCCGCAGCTGTGGTTGATGGGGAATTAGGCGAAGGGAGCCTCGATCTGCTGGGAGACTGCGCGCGGGCGGCCGCGGTTGCCGGCGGAGCCTTCAAGTTCACTGTTACAAGCCCCTATATGCTGGCTCGCACCTTGCTGGATCGGCACTACGGCGATTTTGAGAGCTTGCTGATGGCCCTGGCTGGCGTGCTCTCACGGCAGGTTTCAGGCCTCCCCTGCTCCTGTCTTCAGATCGATGAAGCGAATATTCCCGGCAACCCCGAGGACGGGCCCCTTGCCGCCGCGGCGATCAACAAGGTCTTTGAGGGTGTCGACGAGGGAGTGGAGAAGGCGGTGCACTTCTGCTTTGGGAATTATGGGGGGCAGGTTATCCAGGACGGCACCTGGGAGAGCCTGGTCAGCTTCCTGAATGGACTGCAGGCGGACCATCTCGTTCTCGAACTGGCTCATCGTCCTGAAGAAGACCTGGCCGCGCTCCGCGAGATCGATGAACGGCTCAAGATCGGTATCGGTGTGATTGACATCAAGGTCAACCACGTCGAGACCGCCGAGGAGGTCGCCGCTCGTATCGAAAAGGCGGCCGGGGTGCTGGGCGGCGATCGGATCCGGTTTGTCCATCCCGATTGCGGCTTCTGGATGCTCAAGCGAAGCGTCAGCGATAGAAAGATCGCGGCCCTGGCGAAGGGCCGCGATCTGTTCCTCGGAATCTGAGTTTTTCCCGGTCAGGCTTCGCAGCCGGTTGCTGATTCGCAGGGGAGGTCGTTCTCGTCTATCCTCGTTGTTCCGCAGTCCGGGAACGGGGCGGGAGGCGCGTCGCCTCCGTTGAAGAGGTAGTTGAGCAGGAAGACCGAATCTGAGAGGTCCAGGGTTCGATTGCCGGTTGAGTCCGCCGCGGCCAGGCAGGCCGGAGCGGCTTCTCCCATGAAGAGATGGGAGAGGATAAAGACTGCATCGGTCAGGTTGACCTGCGTGTCGCTGTTGGCATCTCCTCGTACGAAGCGGGTCTCCTGCCGTACCAGGGAAACGCATTCTCCCTCCAGCACGTCGAGAGCGCTGCCGCCCGGGCCGGCAAGGATCACGTTTTCAAGGCAACCCTCCTCTGCTGTGAGCTCGGCGAAGGTGATCATCAGGAGCACCCCGTCGGTATGGGGAACACTGTTGCCCTCCATTGAGAAGCCGAGCACTCGGTTGTCACTGAAGAAGACCTCGAAGGCGGCTTCCTCCGAGAGTCCTCCGGACACCTCGGCAATCGTGAACCCCGTTACGTCAAACTGGAAACCCCGAACCGGTTGGGATGATTCCAGAATGATCTCGACGGTATACGCTTCGAAGTCCACCTCGCCTACGCAGAGACTGACGGTAGCTTCAGCCGTGGCCGGAAAGATGGTCGCAAAAACAGAGAAACAGAACAACAGCGCTTTGGTCCTGGCTGCCATGATGAGCATACTCCTATTATCCGCGGAACGCGCTCCCCAGAGTGCGAGTTCCTGTTGCGGCACTGAACTAGGCCCGGTGACCGATTTTGCTGCCAACAATCCCGGTCCACAGAATTGTACTGCCACAGCGGTGTTTGCATCAATTAAATGGCCAGATTCGTTTTTTTCCGCGTTTTCATAGGGTTTTGTGCTCTGGGGGAGAGGTCGGTAGAATGGTAAGCTGATTTTACGACAGGCCGGTTTCCCAGCAGGCCGGGCGGAATCCAGATTTTCCGGACCGAGCCGAGGTTTTTTCCGCATCCTGATTTTTCTTTCGCGGTCGCAAGACCCCTTGATTCATGGCGCATCCTGAAGACCAACTCGTGGGCAGGGTTCTGGGGGGCTACAGGATTGATGAACTCCTGTCTAGTGGCCCCATGGGCAAGGTCTACAAGGCCTTTCAGCTGAGCGTTGAGCGCTATGTGGCCCTGAAGTTTCTCGCATCGGCTCTGCGCGGGAAAAAAACGGTGGCCGATGCATTTGTAAAGGGCGCTCAAGTGGCGGCCAGCCTGAGCCATCGAAACATCGTCAGGGTCCACGATGTCTGTACCGAGGAGGGCTATCTCTTCTACAGCATGGAATACGTGGCTGGGGGGAGCTTTCGCGACAGGATCGGCCGGAAACGACTGTCGACCACCACCTGGTCCGAGGTGCTCCGGGGGGCCGCCTCCGGTCTTCTCCACGCGGAGCAGAAGGGGGTGTTTCATCCCCAACTGATTCCGGAGCATTTTCTCTTCACTGAGACAGGAGAGGTCAAGGTTCTCAACCTGGGCCTGTCGGCCTCGATGGCTCCTGTGAGAAAGAAGCTCGGAGTTCATTTCGCAGACTGGGTCTTTTACTCGGACCCGGCGCATTCAGCGGGAGCTTCCGGCAGCAGGCAGGCGGAGATCTTTACGGCCGGCTGCAGCCTCTATCATGTGATGACGGGCGAGCCTCCTTTTCCCGGGAGCTCGGTGGAACAGGTCGCCGCCCGCAAGGCCGGAGCTGATGTGGTTCCTCTTGTCGAGAGGGCAGCCGCAGCAAATCCGGAGGTTTCGGATGTCGTGGGGAGGATGTTGGACCGGGACCCGGCCGTCCGCTATCGAGACTTCTCTGAGCTGAATGATGAAGTTGAACTGCACTTCGGTTCCGAATCGGAGGGCCTCCGCGTTGGCAGGAAGCTTCTTGTCTCGGCGGCAGTTTTCCTGGTGCTTGCCACAGGAGGCTACCTTCTCTTCAATGGGGGCGCGGGAGGTGAGCCCGCCGGCGAGACCGGTGTGGAAGAGAGGACGGAACCCGTGGTCGCGGGCTCTCCGGTGGAGCCCGTAGCCGCGAAAAAAGAACAGCCTGTCGAACCGCCAGGTGGGACGCCGGCGCCTGTTGTGGTCATTCAGACGCCGCCCGGGCAGACAGCCCCTGCAGCGAGCCCCGGAAAGGATCCGGAGCCGAAGTTCGTGGATGTTGTCAAGCGGGGCGATAGCTGGCGGTATTTTCTCGGCAGGACCGCGCCGCCGGCCGACTGGAACAAGACGGATTTTGATGACTCGGACTGGGTGGCTGGTCTGTCCGGCTTCGGCTACAGTTCGACGAACGCCGAGTTGAAGACGCTGAAGACGCGTCTTGATGGCATGCCCACGGAAGGGTACCTCTCGGTCTATATCCGCAGCTCCTTCCAAGTCGAGGAGCTGGCCAGGTTACGGGAACTCAGGCTGAAGCTGCTTGTCGATGACGGATTCGTCGCCTATCTCAACGGGACTGAGGTGGCCCGCTACAGCATGAAGGGAAAGGCTCCCGCCTTCGACCAGGGGGCCACCGAGAAGTTGGATCCGGATAACGGTGAGGAGATGGCTTTCGACCTTGGAAAACATATTCCCCTGCTTCGCCCGGGGAGGAATGTCCTCGCGATCCAGGGACACAACCATTCAGTCGACAGCTCCGATTTTATCCTGACTCCATCTCTTGAACGCCTGTCCTTTCGGCGTCAACTTACCACCAAGGAGCGCGCTGAGCTGAAGCTGGAATACAGGGTGGAGGAGGTGCCGGGTTTGAGCTCCGGGAAGGGGGCGCCGCTGGAATTCGCGGAGGTGGTCAAGCGGGGCGACAGCTGGCGGTATTTTCCCGGACGGGTCGCCCCGGCGGCCGGCTGGAGCAAGCTGGATTTCGATGATTCAGGCTGGGCGGAGGGGCCGTCGGGCTTCGGCTACAGCTCGGTGGAATCCGAGTTGAAGACGGTGAAGACGACGATTGCTGACATGCGCACAGACGAGTACCTGTCGCTCTACATTCGCAGATCCTTCAGGTTCGAGAAGATTGCAGAGGTCCGAAGGTTCAGGCTGAAGCTGCTCATCGATGACGGCTTTGTTGCCTATCTCAATGGGACCGAGGTGGCCCGGTACAACATGACGGGCCGCTCTCCCGCTTTTGACCGGACGGCCGGCGTAAAAATCGAAGTGGATGAAGAAGGGGACCTGTCTTTCGATCTCGAGAAACATATCCCCCTGCTTCGTCCAGGGATGAACGTTTTGGCGGTTCAGGGGCACAATCGAGCCTTGACCAGCTCGGATTTTGTGCTTACCCCGACGCTGGAAATTCTGACATCGAGGTCGCCGCTGAGCGTAAGCGAAGTCGCCGATCTGGAGTTAGAGCTTTCGCTGAAGGCAGAGGAGCAGGTGGGGGGGTATCTCAAGCTGCGGGATTATCGCAGGGCCCTTTTAAGTGTCAGGGATCTCGCATTCCGCTTTAAGGGCAATCCGAAGCTGGAGGAATGGCGGGGGAAGGTCCAGGCCGGACTCGAGAGTGATCTCGAGGTCACGCTCATGCGTGCTGAAAATCTACTTGAGCTGGGTGAATTTGCTCAGGCGCGAGATGTAGTTGAGGATCTCGATCGCAGGTTGCCGCCCAGGTACAGGGAAAAAACGGGGCCCATCCTTGACGCCGTTTCGGTGGGGGAGGGAATTACCCAGAGCGCGGAGGAGACCATTGCCAGGGCTGAGGTGGCGGCCCTGGTCGCCATTGAGAAGGGCAACTACGAAGAGGCCGAGAAGGTCCTCGCAGGCATTCCCGAGGCTCCGGTCAAGACATTGCGGGAGGGGGTCGCCAGGGTTCGGAGGGCTGTCGATCTGAGCCGTTGGGCCTGGGACAAGATGCTGCTTGGCCTGAGGAAGTTCAGGGGGAAGAGAGAGCTCCTGCTTCCTTTTGAGCCCGCCGGGGAGGATGGAGTGGTTCCGGCCTGGTGGCTGCAGAGCTACGGGAAACCCGAATCCCAGGGGGTCTCCGTGGTTCTTTATCGTAAAGGAGGAGCTCCTCACCGCTGTGATCTTCTCGATTTGCCCTTGCCGGTTCTGGCGGCTTTTCTGCAGGCAGGCAGGGACAGGCTTGAGCCAGGGCAGGTGGATGAGGTCGCCGAGCGCTATGGAGAGACTGCCGGACTGGCGGGTGTCGAGGTCCTGGTGCTCTGCAGGAGGGGGCCTCGGGCTGCCTGGGATGCCCTGAACAGAATTCCCGAGAAGGATCGAGCAGGCTTCCAGGATGGAATCAGCTATCTTGGGAAAAGGTTGCTCCAGAGCAGTCTTCTGCAGGCCGAGGCTTTTGTCCGTTTCGCCACCGGGAATGACAAGGAACAGGACACTGCGCCGAAAGCCGACTGGACGGTCTACCTCAAGAGCATCGAGGATATTGTAAGGCGCCATCGGGGTCTTCCGTATTTCAAGGAGTCGAGGGAGAAGCTGACAGGTTTCTACTCCCTGGCTGTCGAGCGGAACCTTGGTGTGGTTGGGCTGCGGGGACTGGTCAATGCGAAGGTGAGGGATAAAAATATTGGAAAGAAGAAGGGGATTGTCCAGTTGAGCTATGACTTTTCTTCTCCCGCCCAGCTCGCGGATTTCATCACGCTAGATGGTACGGTCGGCATAGAGCAGGGGCACCTGGTGCTGAGCGGTGAATGCCGCCTTCTTCACGGCAGCCCGTTCAGGAATGTGATTGAGGTCAAGCTGATTGCGACGGACTATGCGCCAACATCGCCGAGCATCAACATTGCCTTGTGGACTCGTGAGGGTGAGAAAATCTCGGCCCAGGAACCCATGGCCAATGAGAAGACCGAGGAGAACGCCAAGTACGGGATCAGCGCTGATGGGACGGATATGCCAAATGATTACCTGGCATTCTGTCTCGGGTATGACATGGGCAATGATTCTTTCATGGAGGTGGGCAGCGCGAAGGTTGCCTCGTCCTCGCCGGCCTTCGCGATCGCCTCAGGCGCGCGCGGAGTGACTCTTCATATGGCCCATGGCGAAGGCACCTACTACACCTACTGGGCCGAGTCTGTGGGTAACAGGCTGAAGGGGCGCCAGAATGTGACCCTGGCCCTCGGGCCCAAGGGGCTGGTCTGGACAAGCAATTCGCTCAGGCTGCA
>CAJWMA010000100.1 GCA_913042995.1 uncultured bacterium
GCCCTCTGTCAGAGTTGGGCGCCGGCCAATATTCATCACGCCCCTGGAAAATTCATCAGGACGATTTCCTCCGGAAAGATCCGGCCATGAATGACGCCCATGGGGCCGGTCCCCAAGGCAAAGCACATCGCAGAAATAGACTCCCGGCGGCGGAACAGAGACGCCGGAGAGGGAGAGGTTCGCGGTGGGAAACCCCAGCTGCCGCCCGCGTCCGTCTCCCTCCACCACACTTCCCATGATGGAGAAGGGATGGCCCAGCAACCTCTCCAGCTCGGAAAAATTCCAACTAGCCACAGCCTCGCGGACCCGGGTGCTGGAGACCGCCGCATCGCCAAGAAGCTCCGCCGCCGCGCTCCTGATCTCGAGTCCCAGCTCACCTCTCTTCTCCGCCAGGTAGTCGAAGGTGCCCAGTCGCCGGTTGCCGAAGGCGCTGTCGAAGCCCATAAGCAGGCCGTCGACGCCCAGCCCATCGACCAGCACCGAACTGACGAACTCCTCTGGCGCCAGGGCCCTGATCCGCTCATCGAAGTCAAGAACCAGGACCACATCGATCCCCTCTCGCTCAAGCAGCACAATGCGATGTTCAAGCGACACCACAGGCACCGGCGGATGCGCTCCCAGCACAGCCTGCGGGTGCTCCCGAAAGGTGACCACCACCGAATCTCCATCTACTTCCGCGGCCCATTCCTTCAGCTCACCCAGCAGCGCCTGGTGGCCGCGATGCACCCCATCGAAGAAACCGATCGTCGCAATCCTGTTGCTGCCGCCTGGAGCGGCTCGGACCGTGGACTCAAGATTTTTGTAGAGCTCCATCTGCTTTTACGACTTCCGGGGACGCCCCCCCGAACCCTTTCCGGCAGAGGCCTCACGCTCAGCATGTTCCTTCTCCAGCTCCCGCAGGATCTTCTTCGCCAGGAGCTTCTCCGTCGTGTTGAGATGACGCAGGAAGAGCACTCCGTTCAGATGGTCGAGCTCGTGCTGAAAAACGCGGGAATCGAGCTCGAACAGCTCCTCCCTGTAGAGCTCACCTGAGAGATCCTGGTACTCCGCCAGGAGGGAATCCGGGCGGTTCACCTTGCCCTTGACCTCGGGTATCGACAGGCATCCCTCCTCCTCGCAGACATACTCCTCACCCTTGTCGATGATGCGGGGATTGATGAAAACCTTCTCCCCGGACCTGTCTTCATGTCCCAGGCAATTGCAGACAAACAATCGCGCGCTCCAGCCAACCTGGGGCGCCGCAAGTCCTACCCCGCTCTCGCTGTACATGAGCTCAAACATCTCCCCGACTCTCTCCCTGACCTCGGCATCGATCCGATCGAGAGGTTTCGCGGTCTTCAGTAGAATGGGATCCGGGTAGTAGACAAGCTGCATGAAAAGATAACCGGGCCTGAAGACTCTCTGCTCAGAAGCGCCTCACCAGGCCGAAAAACATACTTTCCGGCGAAGAATTTCGCAGGAAAAAAGAGCCGCCCATCGTCCATAAGATGGTTCTGTTAAGGTCGTTAGTATATCGTTCCCACACTTCTGGCAAGGTTAAATCTTTATCGTCCGACACCTTGAAAAGCCCTCCATTGCCTGATTATCTTTAGTCCTGAATAAAAATGTCTCGGAGAAAGATTTGATACCCGCCTTCACGGCCACAGGAAGGAACGCAAAAACCGTCCCGTACGCGACTGTTTTCCGTGTCCTCTTCGCCATGAGTCTCTGCCTCAGCGGCTGTCGACAGCCGCGGGAATCCTCCGTGCTGCCCGAACCCAGGGCGGAAATCATCGTAAGACCGGCCAGGGTTTTTCACCGCGGCGAGATCCAATTGGAAGCCGAGCTGGCCCTGCCTCGCAGGGCGGCCTATTCCTGGACCGCCTCGCAAGGAAAGCTGCTCTCCAACGACTCGAGCCTGGTCTTCTGGGAAGCCCCGGCCTCCGGGAAGAGCTGCCTGGTCACTGTCACCGTCCAGCTCGAGGGTTCTACCGCCGCGCCCATCAGCACAACGAAGAAAATCTCACTCAACGTCCCCTCCACCGGGGGAATGGCCCTGATCCCAGCGGGAGAGTTTGAGATGGGTGACAATCTCACGGACCTTGACCGGCCCGACTTCATCCGTACGAGCCAGAACATGGCGGACAAGCCCGCCCACAAGGTCCGCCTGCCGGCGTACTGGATGGATCGCCAGCGGGTAACGAATCTCCAATACGTCAACTTTCTCCAGGCGGCCTGGAAAGAGGGTCTTCTCACGGTCACTCCGGCAGCTGTGATGGGCAACCAGCGCGGAGGCGGACTCGTCCCCTTCCTTCGTTTTTCCTATGAAGACCTCGCGGGTCTCAACTTCACCGAACCCAGGCTGGCAAAAGTCATCTCCTGGAAAGACGAACGGTTCCTGGTAAAGAAGGGACACGAGCGGCTCCCGGCTGTAGATGTCACCTGGGCCGGAGCCCAGGCCTACGCTCTCTTTCACGGCAAGGCCCTGCCCACAGAGGCCCAATGGGAATACGCCGCCAGGGGAAGCGACTCCCGGCGCTACCCCTGGGGCAACGAGCTCCCCACCCCCAGGCATGCGAACCTGAACCACCTCTGGGGTAACAAGCTCTTCCCCGTGGGAACCTTCAGCCCCCTGGGCGACAGTCCATTCGGAATCCAGGAGATGATCGGGGGCGTCTTCGAGTGGGTCAACGACTGGTACAATCCCCACTACTACGCCGACAACTACTCAGCCGATGTCATCAGCCATCCCCGCGGGCCGCATTGGGGACGCGATCGATCCATCCGGGGCATTCCATCTTCTTACTTCATCACCGGCGCCGACTTCGAGGCGATTCCGACCACCTTCCGTTATTCCTGGTTCCTGGAGCTACCCATCGGAGATGGTTTCGCCAACGCGAAAACAGGCTTCCGGACTGTCCTGAATCATGCCCCCCGGCCTGTTCGAAGGCGAGGAAGGTAGGATCATGTATCGAATCGCTCTCCTCTACCTGGCCCTCTGCCTGCTGGCTCCTCTCGGCCTCGAGCCCTTGCCGGCAGAAGATGCGGCGGCAGGAAAGCCCGCCGGCGAGACCGGGACAAAATGGAAAAAGGGAGACTTCCAGCCTGCGGAGGCCTGCAAAACATGCCACCCGCGGCATTACGAGGAATGGAGAGGCTCCATGCACGCCTACGCCATCACCGACCCCGTTTTTCACGCGATGCACCGCCTCGCGCAGAAGGAAACCGGGGGCGCCATCGGCGATTTCTGCATCGGCTGTCATGCCCCGGTGGGCACCGGAACCGGAGAGGTTACGGCCTCTACAAGCTCCCCTGAAGGACTCTCAAAAACAGCCCTGGCGGCGGTCTCCTGCGAGGTCTGTCATCGAAGCGTCCACCTCGAAGATGGCCCCCCCTCCAATGCCCGCTTCAGCATCAAGCCGGGAGCTCCACTCGTCGGCGGGCTCCCCAATCCCCAGCAAACCTCAGCCCATGCATCTGTAACGAACGACAGCCTCAAGAACCCTGATTTCTGCGGCAGCTGTCACAATGTGGTCAATCGCAAGGGAATCAAAATCGAGAAGCCCCACGAGGAATTCCTTGCCAGCCCCTACCCCGCCCGCGACACCGGCTGCCTCAACTGTCACATGCAGACCTATACGGGACGCGCAACCCCGGATGGACCGCTTCGCAACCGCCTCCACCGGCACGATTTCATTGGAGTCGACGTAGCCGTAACCCCCTTCCCCCGGCTGGGCTACCAGCGCAGGGAGGTTGAAGAGTTTCTACGAACCGCGGCCAGGCTGAGCGTCTTCGCGCCCGAGGCCGCGGTCGCGGGCGGAAGCTTCAAGCTCAAGATTGACGTCAAGAACGTCGGAGCCGGACACAACCTGCCCACGGGGCCATCGACAGAGCGTGAGATGTGGCTTGAGGTCATAGCCGCCAACAGGTCGGGAAAGATCCTTTTCGAATCGGGCACCCTGGACAAGCAAGGAGATCTCCAAGGCGGGCATGGAGCCCCCAAACAGCAGGACCCCCAGCTTGCCCTCTTCACCGACCGTTTTGTCGACGAGAAAGGCGAAACGGTATTCTTCATGTGGCAGGCCCACGCCCTCGAGGAACATACGATCCCCCCACTGCAGACCAGGTCGGCAAGCTACGAATTCAAGATTCCCGAACAATTCGCGGGCGAGGAGCTCAGGCTGAGTGTACGACTGCGATTCCGGGCCTTCCCGCCGCACCAGCTCAGGCGGCTGGGAATCGGGAACCTCGCCGCGCGCTTCCCCATCTTCGAGCTGGGAGAATACAAGAGCCCTCCAATCCCCGTTAAAAAGAGCGTCGGGAAAAAGGGCATCACCAGGGTCCCTGAGGACGTAGCCAGCCTCGCAAAAGCCATCGAAGAAGCGGCCGCCGGAACGGTGATCTCGGTCGCCCCGGGCACCTACGACCTTGCCGAACCACTGAGATTTCCCGGCAAAGACTTCGTGCTCGAATCCCGGGAGGGCCCCGAAAAGACAATCCTCTCCGGGCCAGGCACGAGACCCGCGGCAAGAGAGGCCTCCCTGCTGGTGTTCACCGAAGGAGAGACCGCCGCGGCCGTCGTACGGGGCTTCACGATCAGGAACGGCCGGGGAACCGTGCTGGACGGACGCCGGGCCGGAGGCGCCCTCCTCTGCATCAAGAGCTCCCCGACCATCGAGGGCAACATCTTCACCGGCAACGAGGCCGACACGGGAGGCGCGGCCTGCCTCCAGAGTTCAGAAGCGAAATTCATCGGCAACCGGTTCACCTCCAATCGAGCCCAGGCGGGCGGGGCCATCCACATCTCATCCGGCTCCCTTGCCCTGCTCAGCAAAAACTCCTTCACCGACAACCGCGCCCCGCAGGGCGGCGCCGTCCACATTGATTCCGCCGGCGCTCTCATCCACGGCAACAGCATGACGGCAAACCGGGCCTTCTCGGGAGGGGCGATCCGGCTCATCTCGACATCCCCGGAGGCTCCCGGCCGCCCCTGGCTGACAAGCCTCTCAAAAAACCGTCTCTACGGAAATACAGCCCGCTCCGGCGGAGCCATCCTTGCCGAGGGAGCCTGCCGGCTGCTCTCAACGCGGGACCTGGTCGCCGGCAATATAGGCGGCGGCCTCAGCCTGCTCAGCGGCGCGCGGGCGGAGCTTGACCATGCGACCATCGTCGACAACCGGCTTGGCAAGGGCGCCCTGTCCTCCGAGCCCGGTTCGCCCCTGGCTGTCCGCAACTCCATCCTGTGGGGAAACCGCCCCCTCGACCTGGCCGGCGAGCTCTCCTGGTCGCTGGTTGAGAACGAGGCCTTCGCAGGGGGGACCAACCTCCGCGCGCTGCCCCTGTTTCGCCCTCCCTATTCCGAATGGGAAAGATGCGGAGACCGCGGCAGCCCCTGCGTCCCGATCCTGCGCCCGGATGCCGAGACCCTCGACCCCGACAACCAGGGTCTCTACCGGAAATACACTCCTGGCCTGCTGGAGCTTTTCACCGACTCCCCCGCGGCGGACGCAGGCGACCCCGACAGCCCTCCGGACGAAGACGGCACAAGAACGGATCTCGGATTCCTGCCAAGACTGAAATCACGGCGCCTGTTCATTCGCGGCGATGTCGATGGGAATGGGAACATCGACGTAAGCGATGCCAGGGCGATCTTCGCGCTGGTTGATGAAAAAGGCCGGGTTGAGTGCATGGAAAGCGCGGATGTCGACGGCAACGGGATCATCGACCGCAAGGATGGCATCCAGTTGATGAACTTCGTCATGACGGGCCAGAAGCCTCCCGCCTCCCCCTGGCCTGATTGCGGGCCCACGCCCCAGCCAGGAGGCTCCCTTGGCTGCTTCAAAGACCGCTGCAAACCATAAAATACAGGCGCTGCCAGCGCAGAAATAACCGACCTAAATCCCAGACACTGAATTGTTTGCGTAAAGAACGGCATTTATTCGGAAAAAGACGGAAATTCCTGCACGGTTTTGACGCTTGCTGTCGTCTTTCCCAGTAGGTAGTATTAATTCTCATTCTGACGTAAGTTAACTCTTTGCTTTACGGCTGCTTGCGTTTTTTTGAGACCGCCCTGGGGCGGCTGGAATGCGGGAAATTGTCGTATCAACGGAGGTTCTCTCTAATGAAAATGTCTCTAAGGTTTCTTCTCTGCGCCCTCTTCTGCTGCGGCGCTCTGACCTTCAGCGCGGCTCTCAGCGCGCAGGATGTCGGCAGTGTCGGCACCAAGGACAATCTCGATCTGCCCGTAGATGCGGTCGGCGAGAACGTCACCGAAGAGGAAGACGCTCCCGAGGTGGTCATCTTCTACGGCCAGCAACTCGAAGGCGATGGCTTCTTCTACACCGTAGACCGCTCCGGCAGTATGCAGGACCGGGGTGAGTTGGCCCGCGCCAAGCAGGAGATTGCCCGGAACATCCAGGAGTTCTCAGACCGCACCGAGTTCGGTGTCGTCTTCTTTGATTCCGGAGTACTCAGGTACCCCTCGACCGGTCGCCCGATCGAAGCCAATGCCGGCATGAAGTCGGCCGCGCTCAGCTGGATCGCCGCCGTCGGCGGCGGCAGCGGAAGCTGCTGCCAGGCGGGTATCCTCGCCGCGCTGCAATTCGCCAACTTCTCCTCTGCCCAGCGCAAGGTCGTCTGCTACGTCGGTGACGGCGGCGGAACCGGCCCCTGCGGCGGAACCGGAGGTGAATCCGGCTACCTGAACCAGACCCTCCAGCGGGTGGCTCAGCAGAACTACCAGCGCGTCACGATCAATACGATCGGGGTCATGATGAGCGGCCGCGGCATGCAGGAAACATTCCTCAGAAATGTTGCCCGCGGCAATGGCGGCACCTACAAGCGGATCAATTAGAACGCTTGAAGATCTTGAAATTTCAACGGGAGCCCGCTAAGCGGGTTCCCGTTTTTTCATGCCCCGGAAGAACTGCCCGGCCGGACAGGAGCTCAGGTGGAGCAGGAGAGATCATCTCCCGCCTCCGGATGCGACCGGGGCTGCAGCGGGGCGAGCACCAGGAGCAGCCCGGCCACCAGCAATAGAGAATAGCGCTCTAAATCAGGGAGCACGGAAAGCCATGGCCAGGACAGCCAGGAGAGCGCCACGGCCAGCCCGCAGGCCGACAATGCGAACCTTCGCAGTCCCCCAGAACAGCTGTGACGTCCCGACTCGTAGCTGAGCATACAGAGGGGCAGCAGAAGAGTCGCCGAGTTGAGCCCATCGGAGGGATCCGCCAGCAGCGCCGCGAAGCAGAGGCCTGCGACCTCCCTGGCCTGCAGCCCCTCGGATGGACCGGAGGACAGTCTTCTCGCCGCCCAGAGAACCACCCCGGCCAGGAGGACTGCAAGGCCGACAAAGACGACCCAGCCGGCTTCCGCGCGAGTCTCTCCCAACAGGGCAAAGACCTGCTGACGAAGGGTCCAGCCGCCAGGGGTTGGAACACTCACAAGCTCCCTCTGCCCAATGTAGAAGGCTCCGGCAAGCAGAGCGAATCCCACAGCCAGGTTAAAGCCTTTGCCCTGGCGCCGGCGGAGCGAGAAGCGCGAAATCCAGAGCCACAGGGGAAACACAATCAACTGCGGCTGCCAGGAAGCCGCGAGGGCAAAGACGACAGCTGAGAGGCCGGCCTGCCCCCTGCGATCCAGCAACAACGCCGCGCTCACAGCCAGCAGGGAAAGGCATTCGAGACCGGGAATCGGAGCCGAAAAATCAGCCAGCACGACTGGGAAAACCACCAGGGCGCCAAGAAGGCGCCCCTCGGCTGACACTGGGAGGCCCACCACGCGGTCCGCCGCGCCAAGGAACCAGACCAGGCTTCCCAGGCCCGCCAGGACCAGCAGGAGACGCCAGGAGTTGAACACTCCCCCCTGGCAGAAAGCGCAGCCATCGGGTCCGACCCGGCCCGCGAGAATCAACAGGGAGACCGCGAGAAGAATGAGAACGAGCGTATAGAAGAAAACGACCCGGGGGCTTTGCATGAGCTTCAGTACAACATGTTGTAGACGATAACGCCCGTAACCGAGACGTACATCCAGACGGGAAAGGTCAGCCTCCCCCACCAGCGATGCACCTCCCAGCGCTGCTTCCAGGCCAGGTAGACCGTCCGCAGAACCATGGGCACAACCAACGCAGCAAGAATGATGTGGCTGATGAGAATGAGGAAATAGATCGTTCGGGAAAGACCCTCTCCCTCGTAGGACTTGTGCCCGGCAAGGTAATGGTAGGTCAGGTAACAGCCGAGGAAGATGGTCGAAACGAAAAAGGCCGCGATCATCAACCGGGCGTGAGCTGTCTTATGCCCCCGGCGTATGCAGACATACCCTGCGAGAAGAAGGGATCCGCTGAGAGCGTTCAGGCTGGCATTGACGAATGGCAGGTCGCTTACTTCCATCGCTTCACTCCTGCCGGTTTTCTTCGATGAGAATCCGGGCCGCATCGAGAAGTCTCTCGATATCACCGGGGACCGAACTCGGACGGTAATAGCCCCGAATGATTCCCTTCGCGTCAACCAGGGCAAACCGATCGCTATGCGGAACGCCAGACTCGGCAGCGGCTTCCTGGCTGCCGCCCGCGCTCATCCTGAAACCCTGTTCGCAGAGCCGGACAATCTCCCCGCGGCCGCCGCGCAGAAAACTCCAACAGCCGGAGTCAATGCCCTGCTGACTGGAATATTGAGCCAGTTGTAGCGGGGTGTCTCTAACGGGGTCGAGGGAAAAAGAAACGAGGCGCAGCTTGCCGGCAAGACCGTCTTCATTGCGTATGGTCTTCTGGATTTTCAACAGCTCGGCAGCCATCCCTGGACAGGCGTTGCGGCAACTGGTGAACATGAAGGTCCCGACCCAGACCTTCCCCCTGAGAGATTCGCGGCTAACCTTCGCGCCCTCCTGGTCATCCAGCTCAAAAGCGGGTACCTCTCCATGACGAGTCAAGACCCGGGGCTGCTCCCAGGCGGCCGCATAAGCGACCACCGCAAGGATGCCAACAGCCAGCAGAGACCAGCTGAGCCAGCCGAGGACGCCCTCTGTGCTCTTTCCGGGTTTCTCCATGGTATCTGCGTGCATTGGCCGCTCCGTCGCTTAGAGGCTCTCTTAAAGAATGTAGAGGATACCGAAGAAAAACACCCATACCAACACAACCATCAACCAGTAATAGAGAGCGAGATCGACCCCGATTCTCCTGTGCTGTTGATATTTTCCACGGATCGCCTGGATCATGACATAGCTCAGCAGCAACACCCCGCCAACCACATGCAGCCCGTGCAGGCCGGCCATGGAATAAAAAACAGTGCCGAAGATGCTCTGTGCCGGTAGTTGCTGCTCGATCAACCGGGAAAACTCGAGGAACTGTACCCCGGCAAATACCGCTCCGGAAACGAGCGTCAGGCAGAGCCAGGAAACAAGACCGATCGGATCCTCCCTGCGAATGGATCGCGAGGCGAGGAGAATGAAAAAACCGCTGAGAACGAGCACCGCCAGATTGCCGAGAGGGAGTCCCATGGCCAGTTCTGAAAAACCCTCCGGCTTCCAGGTCTTCGCGCCAAGACGAAGGACGATATACATGCCCACCAGCGCGCCAAAGAACATGATCTCCGCCACGATAAAGAGGTTGATGGCGAACCTGGCGTTTCCAGAATCATCCGTCGAGCCCGGCGCTCTCCCTGGCTCAACTGACTCGTCGACCATATCACACCCCCCCAGGTACCTTTGCCGTCAGGACCAGAACGATGAACAGAACAGGAAGATAGACGACAGAGGCGAGGACCAGCCAGCGGGCTGTCTCACGGGTCCGGGTAACACCAAACCAGGCGGCAAAGGCCAGGAAGACGAGGCTCGATCCCAGGGCCGTCCAGAAATAGAAATCCTCAGCGAAACCAAAGACCGCCGCTGGCATCAGGCTGGCTGGAACCAGGGCGAGCGTCCAGCCAACCACCCGCATAGCCGTCGCGCTGCCTTCTTTGTCGACAACCGTCAGCATCGGGAAACCGGCACGCCCGTAGTCTTCCCGATACATCCAGGCGATCGCGAGGAAATGCGGAATCTGCCAGATGAACTGTATCGTGAAGATCGACCAGCCGGCGGAGACAAACTCACCGGTGGCGGCGGTCAGACCGATGACCGGCGGCAGCGCTCCAGCGAAGGCGCCCACCAGCAGAGCGAAAGAGGTAACCCGCTTCAACGGCGTGTAGAAGAACACGTAGACCCCGGTCGTCACGGCGCTCACAGCGGCACAGAGCGGATTGACCAGAATGACAAGATAGACCAGTCCGGCAAGGGAGAGGACCATACCCAGGAACCTCGCCAGCGCCGGAGAAAAACGCCCGGCGGGAAGAGGCCGGGACGAGGTGCGGTCCATCAGAGCATCTGCGTCCCTCTCAATGTACTGGTTCAGGATGCTGGAGGCGGAGGCGAGAATGAAGGAGCCTGCCAGGACATGAAGCAGCAACCAGCCATATCTCGGCGACAGCAGCTGCGAAAGCGAGCCCTGCGGGGATGTGCAGACACCGAGTGCGAAACCTGCGAATACCGTAACCAGGGCCAGGAGATTGATCCTGAGCTTGCTCATCTCTACCAGGTCGCTCAACAGGGTTCCCCCGGCCGCCTCAGGCTTCACGCCTTCACCCCCCGCCCCCTCAGCCAACGAATCGGCGCAGGCGGATGGGCTCTTCGCGTCTTCGATCTGTTGGTCTGCCAGGGCCGCCTCATCCATGTTCATAAGACCGCCTCCGGCTCAGAAGCGCTCAGAAATCGAATCCGGTAGGCCCGGGCGCAGACGACCACAGCGAGAATGAGAATCAGGACTCCGACAGCCTGATGGACGCTGGCCAGGACTTCGAAGGTACCCGTTTTAACCAACCCCTGGGCCTCATCGACCACCAGCGAAGGCGGCGTCTGGTAAATGAAAGTAGCGAAGCCTAAAAACACCTGGAGAAAAAGCAGCAACAGCAGCCCCAGGGACGGATGGAGAATGCGGTCGGCCTTCGAGAGAGAGAGCACCTTGCCGGCCAACAGAACGATTCCCGTGAAAACAGCGAAGGCCCAGACAATATGCACCAGGTCACCGATCGTCTGAAGAGCCTCCCCGCCACCCCCGGGCTCGAGCGTCGCGTGGCGAGGGACGGCGCCAAGCACGATCTGTACATAGATGCTGAGCCCGACAAAGAGCGCCAGGGAGCAGATGGGGCCCGCCCTGGAGCGCTTCAGCCGGGTCTTTTCACCTATCCAACCCGGAGAGGTGACGACAGCCAGGAGTGTGACGGCGGAAATAAACAACATTGCCATACCAACATGCAGCACAGAAAGGATCGGCGGCAGCTTGTAGAGAACTGTCAGCCCCCCGAGAATCGCTGGCGGAAGGACCAGCAGAACGACCACAAGGGAGAGCCACCGGACCCAGTTACGTTTCTCCTTCAGGTGAGCCGCTATGCAAGCCAGAAGCGCCAGGATTCCAACGCTCCCCATCATCAACCGATGGCCGTGCTCTACCAGCAAGCCGGGATTATCGAGCATGCCGTCCGGGGAGGGCAGCAGATTCCCGTCGAAGCTGGGCCAGTTTTTGTCAACTCGGCCGCTCTCGGTGCTGGTAACAATCCCGCCAACAATCACTCCGAGATAGGCGACACAGAGGGTCGCGATGGCAAGCCAGTGGAGAAGCCCGCCGCCCGCGGTTGTTTCATCCGAACCAGCAGAGGCCAAGGTTCCCGAGGAACCCTCCGCGGCTGGAGCTTCTTTCTTACCGCCTGCGCCGGGCACGGCTCACGCGGTCCCTTCTCCTGAAGGGGCATCCTCCTGGCCATCGCCGCCGCCCGCGCCTGCCGGCTCCAGCTTGCGGTCCTGCGGAAGATAGTCCTCCTCGACAAGCGCGGAGTTGTACTCGTAGGGCCCGCGATAGACTGTCGGAAGGTCGGGGTGGAAATTACCGTGCGGCGGAGGCGAATCGAGCGTCCACTCGAGCGTGTTCGCCTTCCAGGGATTCTTTCCGGCCTTCTTGCCCCAGATCGCGCTGTAGATCAGCGCAATCAAGAAGAACACCTGAATAAGGCCCAACACGACAGCCGAGATGGTCATGAACTCCTGGTAGGGCTGCATATGTGCCCAGGTCTTGGAAGAACCCTCGCCAACATAGGCTGCGTAGC
>CAJWMA010000101.1 GCA_913042995.1 uncultured bacterium
TGAACTCATCCAGTACACGCTGAGACTGAAAAGGCACATCGAGGGGATCTGAACCCCGGCTCAGTCGATAAGCAGGCGCCCCATACGAACGTAGCTTTCGACACCTTCATCCATCGCTGCCTTGGAGATCTTCTCGCCTTCGGTGTGGGCATCGACTATCGAGCCTGGCCCGAAGAGAACCAGCTTGCCGACATCGAGAAGAAATGGCGCATCCGTCCCGTAAAAGACAACGGTCTCCTCAAAGCCCTCGAGGCGCTCGAAGACCGGGCTCTCCATGCGCAGGGTCACCTCGACAGTCACCTTCTCATCCTGTTCGCCAGTGGCCGGGTCGACAAAACACTCTACGAGGCGCCTCTCCACCTCGCGGATATCGCTCACCACTCGGATCATCACCTCGGCGGCGGCTGTTGGAGCCAGCACATTGTGCGCCACGCCGCCCTCGATGCCGCCAATGTTGACGGTGGCCGGGCCGAGAAGCTCGCTGGAGCCGAAATCCGCCCGCAGTACCTTCTGCAGGTAACCGAGCAGGCGATGGATCGCGCTGTCACCCTCCGCGGGGTACGCCGAGTGGCAGGCTCTGCCCTCGACCGTCACTCGCGCGCCCAGGGCTCCCTTGTGCGCCAGGGCGAGCTTGTTCTCCGTCGGCTCTCCCACCACCACGTGACCACAACGCACCGACCTGTTGGCGGCCGCCGCGCCGATGTTGTCAACCTCCTCTCCCACCACGAAGAGATAGCCGAAGTCGTCGAGCCCTTCTGAAAGGAGCCGCTCCCCGGCGGCAAGAAAGCAGGCCGTGATACCCTTGGTGTCGCAGGCCCCCCGGCCGTAGATATACTCCTCGTCCTCCGACAGCGGCACGTAAGGAGGCACGGTGTCAGTGTGGGTGCAGAAGAGCAGGGCCGGATTCTCGGGTCCGGCGATTAGGTTGCGGCGTCCCGGCGCGACCTCCTCGCTGCGAACCTCCAGCCCCAGCTCGCCCAGGCGTTTCTCGAGATAGGCGACCACCGGCTCCTCGTTCCCGGTGATCGACTCCAGCTCGATCAATTCCCTCGCGATCTGGTGATGATCCATGAGAGGCGGCACCGCCTTATTCCTTGAGCAGAGCCCTCAGAACGGTGTGAAGGATTCCCCCATTTCGGTAGTAATCAACTTCCACCGGGGAATCGATCCGTACAAGCGCCTCGAAGGTCTTCTCGCCCGCCTCTGCGACGGCCCGCACAGTCAGCTCCTGGCGCGGCTCCAGGGAATCATCCAGGCCTTCGATACTGAAGACCTCGGTCCCATCGAGACCCAGCGAAGCGGCTCCCTCCCCGGGCTTGAACTCCAGCGGCAACACCCCCATCCCGATGAGGTTGCTGCGATGGATTCGCTCGTAGCTCTCAGCTATAACGGCTTTCACTCCCAGCAGATAGGTTCCCTTGGCCGCCCAGTCACGTGAGCTGCCGGTGCCGTATTCCTTGGCGGCCAGGACGACCAGCGGCGTTCCCTCTTCGCGATAGCGGGCGGCCGCATCGAAAATCGAGAGCTGTTCGCCGCTTGGATGATGCACCGTAACACCGCCCTCTACCCCGGGAACCAGCAGGTTTCGCAGCCGGATGTTGCCGAAGGTCCCGCGAATCATCACCTCGTGATTGCCGCGCCGGGAGCCGAAGGAGTTGAAATCCTTGCGCTCGATTCCAAGGCTCTCGAGGTAACCCTCCGCCGGACTGTCCTCGGGTATCGCGCCGGCGGGAGAGATGTGATCAGTGGTGACCGAATCACCCAGCAGGGCAAGCGCCCTCGCATCTGTAATCGCGCCGATGGCCGGAACCTCGGGGGTGAGCTCGGTAAAAAAGCTGGGCTCTCGAATGTAGCTCGATTCGGAATTCCATTCGTAGATTTCCCCGCCGGAGACGGGGATCGCGTTCCACTCCTCGTTACCATCGAAGACGTTGCCGTACTCCTGCTCGAAAAGATCGGGGGTGAGCGCCGTCTTCAGGACATCCCGGATCTCTTCCTGCTTCGGCCAGATGTCGCGCAGGTAGACGGGCTGCCCATCAGCGTCCTCGCCAAGGGGCTCCTGGGCGAGATCGATATCCATAGTACCGGCGATCGCGTAGGCGACCACCAGCGGCGGTGAGGCGAGGTAGTTGGTGCGCGTCAGCGGATTCACCCGGCCCTCAAAATTCCTATTGCCCGACAGCACCGCCGCGGCGACGAGATCGTTCTCCTCGATCGCCGCAGTCACGGCCTCCGGAAGGGGGCCACTGTTACCGATGCAGGTGGTGCAGCCGTAACCGACGATATCGAAGCCAAGCTCGCCGAGAGAGCCGGTCAGGCCGGCCGCATCCAGGTAGCGGCTGACCACCCGCGAACCGGGCGCCATGCTCGTCTTGACGTAGGAAGGAACCTTCAGACCCTTCGCCAGCGCGTTGCGGGCCAGGAGGCCGGCGCCGAGCATCACCGAGGGGTTGGAGGTGTTGGTGCAGCTGGTGATAGCGGCAATCACCACCGAGCCATGCCCCATACTGGACCCGGCGCCATTTACGTCCACCTCGACATTCAGCGCGTTACCATTGCTCTCGACCCCATAGCTTTCAGAGAGAACCGAACGGAAGCTCTCCTTGCTCTGCGAGAGAAGGATCCTGTCCTGCGGGCGTTTCGGCCCGGCGATACAGGACTCCACCACCGACATGTCGAGCTCCAGCAGGTCGCTGTATTCGGGATCGGCGGAATCATCATCCCTGAACAGGCCCTGCTCCTTGGAATAGCGCTCAACGAGATCGACCAGGTGGGCTGGGCGGCCGGTGCCGCGCAGGTAATTGAGTGTCTCGTCATCAACAGGGAAGAAACCCATGGTGGCGCCGTACTCCGGGGCCATGTTGGCGAGGGTCGCCCGGTCGGCAAGGCTGAGCTTCGAGATCCCCGGCCCGCAGAACTCGACAAATTTCGCAACCACGCCGTGGTTGCGAAGCATCTCGGTAACTGTGAGGACCAGGTCCGTGGCGGTCGCCCCCTGGGGCAGCTCGCCGGTGAGCTTGAAGCCCACCACCTCAGGAGGAAGCATGTAGATCGGCTGGCCGAGCATGGCGGCCTCGGCCTCAATTCCGCCCACTCCCCATCCAAGTACGCCGAGGCCATTGATCATCGTCGTATGCGAATCGGTCCCGACTACGCTATCCGGCAGCGCGATGGTGGAGCCATCGACCTGGCGCAAGGCCACGACGCTGGCCAGGTACTCCAGGTTCACCTGGTGAACAATGCCGGTCGAGGGCGGAACCACCCGGAAATTATCGAAGGCGTCCGCTCCCCAGCGCAGGAACTCGTAGCGCTCTCCATTGCGCTCGAATTCACGCTCGGCGTTGACCAGGAGGGAGGCCAGGGATCCGTATTCATCTACCTGCACCGAGTGATCGATGACCAGGTCGACCGGAATCAGCGGATTGATCTTCTTCGGATCACCGCCCAGCCTGGCTGTGGCGCTTCGCAAGGCGGCCAGGTCTACGACTGCCGGCACGCCGGTAAAATCCTGCATGACAACGCGGGCGGGCTTGAAGGGAACCTCCCCGCTGCCAGGATCGCTCCCGCTCCAGGCCGCCAGGCTCAACACATCCTCCTGGCGCACCTGGAAGCCATCGCATTGGCGCAGGGCGGCCTCCAGGAGAACCTTGATGGAGTAGGGGAGGCGGGAAACCGCCCCGGCGCCCTGCTCCTCCAGCCTGGCCAGGTTAAACCAGCCGACTTTACCCGCGGCCGTGTCCAGCTCGGCAAAAGCGCCGAGAGCATCGTTCAAATTCGACATTACCATGATCCTTACATTGTCCGAGCCGGCCCGGCCTCTGCCTGATTAAAAGCCTACCCGCTCACCTTCGGTCCTGATGGCATCGATACAAAACTGGATGTGCTCGGTGGTATCGACCCCGAGCTCCTCGATGCCCTGCGAGATATCCTCGCGGCTGACCGCCGCCGCGAAGCGCTTGTCTTTCAATTTTTTCTTTACCGACTTCGGCTTGAGATCCGAGATTCCATTCGGACGAACCTTGGCACAGGCCACGATAAACCCCGCCAACTCGTCTACAGCGAACAAGGCCTTCGCCATCGCTGTCTCACGGGGAGTACCGCTGTATTCGGCGTGACCAAGTATAGCGGAAAGAATCTCCTCGTCGACTCCAAGACCACGCAGATGCTCGACCCCGACAAAGGGGTGTTCGGCCTCGGTAGGATGTTTTTCATAATCAAAATCATGCAGAAGCCCGGCGATGAACCAACGCTCAGCCTCAGCCGGCTGCAAGCGTCCCCCGTAGGCCCGCATGCAGGCCGCCACGGCCTCCATGTGACCGCGCAGGGCGGGACTCTCGGTCCACTCCATCATCAACACTCGCGCCTCATCTGCATTCATGGGCAATAATATAGCCAGTCTGCGGGCCCGGGAAAAGGACCAGTCCGTTTGAGTCTGCGGAGAGCGGCCTGTTTTCGTCGGCGGGAAACGAACCTTTCAGGTATCCTGAGCCGGGATGTTCGACAATAGCGAAACCGGCAATAAAAGGCTCTCTTCCATCCTCGCCCTGGTCTTTGTCTTCGCCATGATCATGGGGCCCGGCCCCGGGGTCTACCTGGTCAATCCGGGTCCTGATCACGATGGCCCGGCGCCGACCCTTCTGGGGCTGCCGATCGTCTACGCCTGGGCGGTGCTGTGGTTCGGCGTGCAGGCGGCTGTCCTGGTGACCGCCTACCTGACAATCTGGTCGCGGGACGAGCGGGAATCATGAGCTTTCACGGCGTGACGCCTCCAGTCCAGCTCGCGGCCATCGACACCGGCGCCTTCCAGGACGCGGCGCTCATCATGCTCTGCATCTACCTCTGCCTGCTCCTGGCCCTGGGCGTGCTGGGCTTTATAAAAAGCCGCAATACGGAGGAAGACTATTATCTCGCAGGCCGAAACCAGGGCTGGATCGTCTCCGCCCTGACCATCATGGCCACCTTCTTCAGCAGCTTCGCCTTCCTCGGCCAGCCCGGCCTGGTCTACAAGGAGGGAGCCGCCTTCGCCCTCTTCGCTCTCAACGTTCCCGTAGCCGCCCTGGTCGTCTATCTCGTCGGGCGCAAGGTGTCCGCCGCCGGGCGGCTCCAGGGCTACGTCACCCCCGCCGACATGATCTGCGGTCACTACGGAAATTCAGCGTTTCTGCGGATCCTGGTCGCCCTGGTTGGTTTTCTTTACGCGGTTCCATACGTGGTCATCCAGCTCGATGCCGGGGGGCTCGTGTCGAGGACGACCTTTCCGGACTCCGAGAACTCCTTTCTCTACGGCACCTACGCCCTCGCCGGGGTCACGGTGATCTATATCATGATCGGCGGCATGCGCAGCGTCGCCTGGACCGATGTCATCCAGGGCATCCTCCTCATCGGCGGCATGTTGCTGGCGGGCATCGCGGCCATCGCGGCCCTGGGGGGAATCACCGAATTCCTCGAGAAGATCAACAAGCTGCCCGCAGAGATGCTCTCGCTGCCGGGCCGAAGCGGCGGCTGGCCGGCGACCAAGATGATGACCGTCTGCTTCTTCGCCGCGGTCGGATCGATGATCCAGCCAGCCCAGTGGATGCGCTACTACGCCGCCCGCTCGAAACAGGATCTCAGGCGAAGCGCCCTCCTGCTCGGGATCGTGCTCGCGGGCTGCTCTCTGTTCGGCGTCATGCTGATCGGGATGGGAGGCGAGGTGCTCTACCCGGCCGTCACCGGGAACGGCGTCCTCGCGCCCAACCCGGCCGTCGGAAACTCTTTCGACCAGATCCTGGTGGTCGTGCTCAAGAACCAGGTCCCGGAGGTGCTCGGAGGCGGGATCGGCCTCCTCCTCGCCGCCCTGGTCTGCGTGGCCATCATGGCCGCCTCGATGAGTACCGCCGACTCGAATCTCCACGCCATGAGCGCGGTCTTCACCCGCGACATCTACGGTAAGCTGGTAAGGCCCTCCTCCTCGGACACGGAGAGAACCTGGGTGGGACGTTTCGTCATCCTCGCGGCAACCGGGGTTGCCGTCATCCTCATCCGGTTCAAGGAGGACAATCCCGACTTTGAGCCGATCAAGCTGATCGCGGAGATGGGCCTGCTGGCGATCGCCTTCTCAACCCAGCTGCTGCCCATCACCATCGACATGCTCTTCCTGCGGCGAGGCAACCTCGCCGGGGCTGTCAGCGGGCTCCTCGCAGGGCTGGGAACCGTTTTCTTTTTCACCCCGTTTTTCTCAATGGCAGTCCGGGGATCCGGCAGCGGCGATGCGGCCATCTCTTTTATCAACAACATCAGCCGAATCATCGACACCGGGGCCTTCGCCCTCGTCGCCAACGTGAGTGTCTTCGCCCTCGTCAGCCGCTTCACCGATGGCTCAAAGCGGGAAAGCCCGGCATGAGCGGAAGAAGCGCCCAGGACTGGCTGAATGCCTATGGTGAAAGCCACCAGGACGGATGGAACAAGCTCATTCACTGGCTCTGCGTGCCGGCGATCATGTTCAGTCTCGTGGGCCTGCTGGTTTGCATTCCGTCGGGTTTTCTCTCGGCTCCGCTGCCTGGCTCCCTGGCCCCGTGGGCCAACTGGGCCACCCTCTTCATCCTGGCCTCCCTGCTCTTCTACCTCAGGCTGTCGCTGCCGCTGGCGATGGGTTTCATCCCGGTCGGCAGCGCCCTGCTGTGGGGCAACGTGGCGCTCAAACTCGCCGAGGCGGACGGCAGTCCTCCGCTGTTTTATATTTCCATGGCAATCTTCGTGCTGGCCTGGATTGGCCAATTCATCGGCCACAAGATTGAAGGAGAGAAACCTTCTTTCTTCGAGGACCTCCAGTTCCTGCTCATCGGACCGGCCTGGCTGCTGGGGGCGATCTACCAGAAACTCGGCATCCGCTACTGAAAACCGCTCAGCCCTCCGCGGCCCCGGGACTCAGCCGCAGGGTGTCTACCGAGGCCGCATCGACCGCCTCGTCGGACCAGGCAATCGGAAAACCCTCGCCGCGCAGCCAGCAGGGAAGCTGGTCATCGTAATGCCGTGACAGCGGATTCCCGGACTGGCCGCCGGGCAACACAAAACGAGAGTTGTCCCACTCACCTACATCGACGATAAATCGAACCGAGGGAATGAAGCGTGGAGACGCATCCGGACGGAGAGGATCCACCCCAGCCTGCATAACGGTGTTGGTGTCGCCGCCAAGGGGATAGGGACCTCGGTTGAATATCGGCGCGAGGATCTTCTTCTCGCCCACCGGATGAGGCAGGACCAGCGCGTGGAGCCGCCCCCACGACCAGCCAGCGGGGTCGGGTCCACAGCGCTCCTCAATCTCCTCCACGGCCTCGAGGGCGGCGGCGGCGATCTCCTCATCCCAGGAGCCTTTGAACCATCCTGGCGGTCGCTGACGCAGCAGCTCGATGAGGTGCGAGACCCTGCGAACCACCATCACCCCGTTGGGAGAAATTCCCGTAAATCCCCTCCCCAGGACGAAATCCGCCGAGCGGGGCGCCCGGGCCCGCGCCACACGGCGGCAGAGCGCCGCGAGCAGGAACTCGTAAACCGCGGCCGCGGCTGAATCAGCCGCCACCCGTCCATCCCATCCTCCAAGCAATCGGGCCGCGGCCTCCAGGCGGGAATCACCTTCCAGGGCCGCGACAAGATGATCCTTCAGCTCCCGCCAGGGAAGAGACTCGACATCTCCCTGGAGAGCACCGGTCGAGGCTATATCCCAGTCACTGCGCGAAGCAAGCACCTCGCGAATCCGGAGGAAGCGGTAGGAATCAATAAAATCAACGCCCAGGAAAGCGCCGCCGGATACAGACCTGGGAGGATTGTTGGCGGTGGCTATGAAACCCTCGCTGGGATCATCAAGGAAGGGCATGTCCTCGTACGGAACCCGACCCTCCTTCCAGCCGCATCCCTCCGACCAGGCCGGCAGGGGGAAGGAGCCGTTGCCGGCTCCGCGCATGGGGGCATCTCCCGCCAGCTGCCAGCCGATCGAACCGCTGGAGTCTCCCCAGACAACGTTGAGAGAGAGCGCCGGCCAGTTACGAAAGCTGTCGCGAAATTCTGAGAGGGTCTTCGCCTTATGAACCAGGAGGGTTCCCCCGATCGGCGCCGGATCAAGCCAGACCGCGCGCAGAGAGATCGCGCGGCTCTCCCCCTCGAGAGCTGGAGAAATAAGCGGCCCCCTTGGGGTCACCAGGATCTTCTCCTCGATGGCCTTGCCTCCCTTGACCTCGATGATCTCTTCACGAATCTCGCAAGGCTCAAATCCGTCGCCGGAACGGACACTGGCGCCGTCCGGCCCGAGCTCCTCGATGAAAAGATCGGTGTTGTCGATCAGCCCGGCCGTAACCCCCCAGGCTCCGTGGCCATTGTGTCCGACGCTGACTCCGGGCGTGCCGACCAGGGAGGCGCCTGCCACGGACCACTCCGGGGTCCTGATATGAAGCAGATACCAGGGAGCCGGGAGGGAGGGAGGGAGGTGCGGATCGTTGGCCAGGATCGGCCGGCCGCTTGCCGTCCTCGAGCCGGACAGGACCCAGTTATTCGAGGCTCCGCCGGGAGAGACGTAATTCGAGAAAATATCGAGATCCTCCTCCAGTCTCTCCAGGGCCGGACCGATACACTCTCCCGGCGAAACCGTTGAGCTCTGCGCCCCTGAGGCGACAAGAGGATCGAGGGCCAGCAGAGCCTCCATTCCATCAAGATCCGCGATGCGAAGCCTTGCAAGCTCCTGGTCCCAGTTTGCCGCAAGAAGAAACGAGAGCAGCGACAGGATCGCGCTGGTATCGAGGGACGTGAACTCGGTAGGCTCCGCGCGCAGCAGGGTGAACTCGTGGGCCTTCCTGGCCCCGCCCGCGACGCGCCCGCAGTTGACTCCCCGGGCAAAGGCCTCGACCGGCTCGAGGAAAGATTCCTCCTGACACTCGAGGCGTCTGCGGGCCGCTTCGTAGAAACCGATCCGGCGGCAGAGCCGGTCCACGGGCAAAGCCTCGGCCCCGACCAGCGCGGCCAGGGTGCCGCGGCCGAGGCGCTGCAGCGTCTCGAGCTGGAAGGACCTGTCCTGGCCCTGACAGAAGCCCGCTGCGAACCATGCATCAACATCGTTGGCGGCCCGGACATGCGGAACTCCCCAGCGATCACGGATGATCTCGACCTCTTCGACCAGGCCATCCAGGCAAAGCCGTCCCTCGGTCTGAGGCAATCTCCTGCCCAACGCCAGCCGGAAAAGCGTTCGTAAGAGATTCATCGATCGTCCTCCCGGCTCAATATTGAAGCATCGAAATCAGCCGCGCGGCTGTAAAGCATTGGGGGAGTCCTCTCTGGAGACCGACCCATTTAACCACAAAGCGTGGCCCTCGCGGCACCCCGAACAATCCAAAGGAGCCTAGGCCGGGTTCTCGGAAAAATATCGCTCAAGAATCTGCCCGGGATCCTTCCAGCCGGTCTCGTCCTGGAGCTCCCGGCAACGCTCGAGAACCTCGCCAAAACCGGGGCCGGGGTCCAGGCCGCGCTCGATGAGATGGCGGCCCAGCACCACGTCAGGCTCTCCCGCATCCTCGAGCTCGAGAAGCTCCACCTGGCGAAGAAACTCTTCCCCGGCGGGAAACTCCCTCGCCAGCGCATCCGGCGTCCCGCGGCCAAAATGGTCCGCCTCTGCGAGGCGAAATAGAATCTTCGCGTTCATCGCGCCGGCATCGAGTCTCCGGGCCAGGCGGCGATAGGCCCTGGGCGAAGCGTTCTGGCTGGTGAAATTCGCCGGGGCCAGGTGGTCCTGCACGAGAACCTCAACCGCAGCCACCAGGGCTGAAGGAGCCATGAGCCGGCCAAGAAAGCTCCTGGTCGGCTCGATGCCCTCGCGCTCGTGGTTTGGAGATCGAACACGCCCCTCGACCTCTACCGTCGTCGCCGGCTTGCCCAGGTCATGGCAGAGAGCCGCGAACATCACAATGAGATCCTCTTCTTCCGAGCCGCTGCCCAACCTCGCGGCGGCGGCCTCATCAACAACCATGAGGGTGTGCTCCCAGACCGTCCCCTCGGGATGCCATTGGGCATCCTGTGGAACCCCGACCATGCTCTCGAGCTCGGGAAAGAATCGCAGCAGGCCGCTGCTGAGAAGAAAGTCCAGCCCGAGAGAAGGCCTCTCTCCTTTCAGCAGAAGCTTCTTGAACTCCTCGAGCAGACGCTCGCCCGGCAATTCGGAGAGCTCCAGCGCGGCGCAAAGCTCGACAAGCTCCCTGTCAGGTTTCAGCCCGGGAAAACGCGAGGCGAATTGGGCGACCCGGAGTCCACGAAGGGGGTCCTCAGAAAAATGAACGGCATCGGTCGCCCGCATGATGCCCGCCTCGATATCGGCCTGTCCGCCGTGCGGATCCTCCAGCTGTCCGCCGGGAATCTCAATCCCCATGCTGTTCATCGTCAGGTCTCTGCGCCGAGCCGCCTCTTCGAAGTCGAGTCCGGGATCAAGCTCTACCTGGAAACCGCGGTGTCCCTGGCCAACCTTATTATCACGCCGGGGAAGAGAAAAGGAGCAGGCCGGACCATCTCCGGGAAACAACCCCTTGATCATGAAGACACCGAAGGAGCGGCCGACACTGATCACCTCGCCGAAAGAGGCGAGAACCTCCTCGAGACGGGAGAGCTCGAGACCGTAGACCTCAACGTCATAGTCATCCGCCGCGGGAGTGTCGGCCATCCCTCCCGGATCAAGCTCGGCGAAGAGCCGGTCGCGTACGGTGCCCCCGACCAGCAGCGCCCTGCCGCCGGCGGCGGTAATCGCCTCGGCTACTGCCAGGAGCTCCGGAGGAAGGGGTATCGGTTTCATGACCTGATCGTACAGCAAAAAGATAACGGGGCCACCCCGCGCGCGTGAACGCCAAGCGGTTCTTCGGCTGGAGGGCTCTTCGTGGTAACCTGAAACGGTCACGGGCCGGCTCCAGACCGGCAGTAACCGCTATGAATTCACGAATCCTATTTCTGCTGACAGCCACGGCATGCCTGCCCTGCGGGGCGGAGGACTGGCCAACCTACCAGCACGACAGTGCCAGGTCGGCCATCACCGGGGAAAAACTAGGCTCCAGGCTGACGGAGGCCTGGGTCTACCGGCCAAAGAGACCTCCGCACATGGCCTGGCCGGGCGCCGCAAAATGGGATGGATGGGCCAAGATCTACGGCCTGAAGGACCGGATGATCTTCGACAGGGTCTTTCATGTAGCGGCTGTCGGCGATGCGGTCTATTTCGGCTCGTCCTCTGAAGACAAGATCATCTGCCTCGACGCGGCCACCGGCAAGACCCGCTGGAAATTCTATACCGAGGGACCTGTTCGACTTGCGCCGACCGTCGCCGGCGGCAAGCTCTACGCCGGCTGCGATGATGGCCTCGTCTACTGCCTCAACGCGGCCGATGGGCTCCTTGAATGGAAATACCGGCCGGGCCCGGGCAACCGCCGCATCCCCGGCAACGAACGCATGATATCGATGTGGCCCGTGCGAACCAGCGTGCTGGTGCGGGACGGAGTGGCCTTCTGCGGGGCCGGGGTCTTCCCCTGGGAGGGCGTCTACCTCTGCGCCCTCGACACCGGCAGCGGCAAAGAGCTCTGGAAGACCGGCATGAAGAGCCTGCCCGCCCAGGGCTACCTCCTCGCCTCCTCAACCCGCCTCTACGTGACCACGGGCAGAGAGCGGCCAGTGGTCTTCGATTCAAAGACCGGACGGAAGCTCTACCAGGTAACCGGCGGAGGCGGAGGCACCTACGCGTTGGTCACCGGTGACATGCTCGTCTACGGCCCCGGCAAGACAGGGGAAATGAGTGTCTACAAGTCAAACCGCAAGGACCAGCTTGCAAGCTTCAAGGGCAACCAGATGATCGTCACGCCGAAGGTGTCCTACCTGATGACCGACACTCGCCTGGCGGCCCTCGACCGCTCGCGCTATCTCGTCCTGCACGAGAAAAGATCGAGCCTCAACACACGCAAGGGCAAGGTCTCCGGGCAGCTCAAAAAACTCGGGAAGAGCTCCTCCTCAAGCGCCGGAAAAAAACTCAGGGCGGA
>CAJWMA010000102.1 GCA_913042995.1 uncultured bacterium
GATCCGGCTCAAGATCGAGGACTGAAACTCCTGGACCGGCTCACTCCAGCGGAGCGGGGATATCGACCCGGGTGGTCCGGCCGGTGAGCGCCTTCAGGAAGGCGACGAGATCCTTCTTGTCCCCGGGGCTGAGGTTCAGCTTCTTCATCTCCGGATCAAGAGGCCACCTTGGATTCTCCGCTCCACCCCGGTCGTAAAACTCGACGACCTCTTCAAGGGTTCGAAGCCTGCCATCGTGCATATAGGGAGCGGTAAGCTCGACATTCATGAGGGTAGGAGTCTTGAACCGTCCCCGGTCATCCCCGGCTTCGCTTACCTCGTAGCGTCCGGAATCGGAGGCCGGCGAACCCTCCGCGACACCGACACCCGTGCTGTGATACTTCTCATCGGTAAAATTGGGGCCCGAGTGGCACGCCGTACAGCGCCCCCGGTTGTTGTCCTTGAAAATCTCGAGCCCTCGGCGGGCGGCTTCATTGAGAGCTCCATCTTCCCCCGTCTCATGCCGTTGCCAGGGCGAGTCGTAAACGACGAGGGTCCGCTCAAAGCTCGCGATAGCGGCGGTGATCCTCTCCAGGTCAACCCGCTCATCTCCATAGGCCTCTCCAAAGAGCCGCCTGTAGGCCGCGACCCGCGCCACCTTCGCGACAATCACCTGGTGGCTCTCGCCCATCTCCCCCGCCGAGACCATTGGGATCGCCGCCTGCTCCTCCAGGCTCCCGGCCCTTCCATCCCAGAACTGCTCCCGGCTGAAGATCCGGTTCAACACGGCCGGAGCGTTACGTCTGCCGCGCTGGCCGTTGAGACCGGAAGAAAGCGGCGTCCTGTCGGCCCAGCTCCTCGAGGGGTCATGACAACTCGCGCAGGAGATGGTCTGGTCCTTCGACAATCGACGATCAAAGAAAAGGTGGCGGCCCAGCTCGGCCTTGGCCGCGGTCCACGGGTTCCCGGACGGTATCTTCACCATCGCCCGGTCATAGCCGAGAGCGTCGAGTTTCTCGATACTGAAATTTTTCCAGGTGAGCGGCACGTTGTTGGTCCGGCCACCCCTCTCGCAGGCGGTGAGGAGGAGAATCGCCGAGACGAGAGCCGAGAGGTTGAAAATCGCTGGGCGGCTCATTCGACCGGCCCCAGGCTCAGCAGGATCTCCCCCTGGCCTCCCGCGGCGACCTCAACCGTGCCGCGGAGCTCTCCAAGCTTCTCGTGCCAGGCAACGTAACCATAGCTTCCCGGAGGAACCTCCCCTATCACCAGCACGCCATCGGCATCGGTCACGCCCGCGTAGGGATTGTCATGGACAACCACGTAGGCCCGCATCCAATTGTGCACATCGCATTTAACCGTGACCAGACCGGGCTCAGCGAGCTTGCGGCCGGGGTAGACCTCTCCCTCACGAACAAACTGGTAGTTAAAAAAAGACCTGTCGCCGTAGTACGGATGGGTTGAGTGTGTCAGGGGATCCTCGTTGGAGGCCTTCAACAAAGATCCTGCCATAGCCACCCCGACATGAGGGTGAAACGAGCAGTCCCTGTTGATCAGCATCAGCTCACGACCGGGCGCCTTGCCCCGGCTGATTCCCTCGAGACGAACAACGACATTCCGGATTCCACGACTGGCGGAATCAACAACAAGCTCCTCGCTGAGCACCTTCCCCTTGCAGTGCAGGGCGTTGATGTTGGCGTCAATCCGGCGGCGAGCCGGTACCGGGTCGCCGCGGTAGGTAGCCACCACGCGGACTGTCCCTCCATCGACGACATCCGCAATCTCGTAGGGTCCGGAGGATCGGCCCTCGCGGGAGAGACGGTCCGCGTCGCCGCAGGAAGCCGCCAGCGCCGCGAACAGGAGAATGGATAATCTGAAACTGCTAGTGCTCACCAGACATCTCTTCAAATGCATAGACGCAGGACCAGGGAGACGGCATCGAGGAAAAGACAGGCCGCCACCGGCAGCTTGCCGCTCTCCAGGCGGCTGACTATCGACAGCCAGATGGTAACGCAGAGCGACAGGATGCAGGACGCGGGAAGAAGGGTCCAGATTGTCGAGACCGGGGCGGCCTCTCCCGGCTCCTCGGCCCCGGCCAGGATCAGCGCTGCCACCAGGACATTCAGCGCAGACCAGGCGAGCTTCCACCAGCCGATCCTGAACTCGCCGAGATATGAACCCGGAGGCTCGTCCTCGTATTCGACATCGGAAAGATGTTCGGGCCGGGGATGTTGGCTCTCGGCTGGCCCATCCAGATTGGTCATGCTTCTTACTTTTCCTTCCACGCGATTGTCGGCAGCGTTATTGTAACGCCAAGACGAAAAGCACTCCACGCTCGTACTCGACTGAAGTCCCGCCTTCGGCTAAAGTGTGCCCACTCGTCGCGCTGTATTATGTGAATTCCCATACAGGTTCAGGAGAATCATGTCAGATCTTTCCGCCATAGAAATTACTGATCCGGAGATCAAAGAGCTTATCTGCCGGGAAGAAGCCCGCCAGCTATCCTCCATCCGGCTGATCGCGTCGGAAAACTACGCCTCCGAAGCCGTCATGCAGGCCACCGGAACCGTCTTGACCAACAAGTACTCCGAGGGCTACGCCGGAAAACGCTACTACGAAGGCCAGGACTATATCGACCAGGTCGAGACCCTCGCCATCGAGAGAGCCAAGGCTCTCTTCGGCGCCGAGCACGCCAATGTCCAGCCCTACTCCGGTTCTCCCGCAAACCAGGCGGTCTATCTCGCCCTGTGCAAGCCGGGCGACACGATCATGGGTATGAGCCTGCCCTTCGGCGGCCATCTAACCCACGGCTGGAAGGTCAACTTCTCCGGCATCCAGTACAAGTCCGTCCAATACGAGCTGAATCCGGACACGCACCGTATCGATCTTGACCAGGTCAGAGAGATGGCCCTCGAGCACCGCCCGCGGCTGATCTGGACCGGAGCCTCAGCCTATCCGAGAACCTGGGACTTCGAGGCCTTCGCCGAAATCGCCGCCGAGGTCGACGCGGTACTGGTAGCTGATATCGCCCACTTCTCGGGACTCGTGGCCGGAGGCGTTCATCCTCATCCGTTCCCCCATGCCTCCATCGTCACCACGACCACCCACAAGACCCTGCGCGGCCCGCGCGGTGGAATGATCCTGAGCAAGGAAGAATACGCGCGCGACCTCGACCGGGCCATCTTCCCCGGGCTCCAGGGCGGGCCTCACAACCACACGACCGCGGCCATCGCGGTTGCCCTGAAGGAGGCCTCATCGGACGACTTCAAGGACTACGCCCGCCGGATCGTCGCCAACGCCCAGGCCCTGGCCGCCTCCCTCCTCGAAAGAGGCTTCAGCCTGGTGACCGGCGGCACCGACAATCACCTGATTCTCTTCGATGCCACGGCCAAGGGACTCAGCGGCAAGGAGGGCTCCTCGGCGATGAATCTCTGCGGCATCGAAGCCAACTCCAACGCCATCCCCTTCGATCCCCGCAAACCCTTTGATCCAAGCGGAATTCGCCTTGGAACCGCCTCGGTGACCTCGCGCGGCATGAACGAGGAACACATGAAGCAGGTTGCCGACTGGATCGAACAATCGTTCGAAGCCCATGATGATCCCGACAGGCTCCAGGCCATCCGCCAGGAGATCAGCGAGTTCTGCTCCGGCTTCCCCTGCCCCGGAATCCCGACCTGAACCAGGACAGGGTTTGCCCCGGCCTAGAGGCGAGTTGCCGCCATGCGGGAGCGCAGGTAGTCCAGCAGTCGCCTGTCCGGGGAGGTAGAGGCGACCCGTCCATCCCCGCGCTCGAGACGGTCGAGCTTTTCCCTGAGCCGTGGTTCGCGCTCGATCGCCTGGTCGGTCCACTTCCTGTACGCCTTGAGATCCCCCCGCATCTTCTGTACGAGTCCCAGGCGAAGCATGCACTCCGATTTCTCGGGAAGCGCATCGGGCAGCCCGTCAAGGGCCAGCCGGTAGTATTCGACCGCCCGCTCGAGCTCGGCAACCGATGACGAGGAGAGGGTGACGGCCAGGGCCAGGTCGGTAAGCAGGATCGCGAGATCGAAGGTCACCTTCCCTCCCCAGGAGCGAACCGCCCCTGCATCCGGCGGAGCCTCGCCGTCAAAGATGGCCTGCTCGAGGAGAGCTGCCGCCTCCCTGTAAAAACCTGCCTGGGTGTAGAGCAGCGAGCTCCGCTGGGCGAGCTCGAGACCATCACAGCTCTTCTTCAGCTCATTGACCGCCGCCTGTAGATTGTCGCCTGCGAAGGTCTTCACAACCCGCAGCGCCGCCTCGGCCGCGGCCGCGAGACCCTCCTGCCGCCAGAGCGAACCCTGCCGAATCTTCGCAAGCACGTCCGCCGCCGGCGGCGGGTGCAGGGGCTTGTAGCGCTTCCACCCCTCGCGAATTTCAAACACCGGCAGCTCGCCTGACTCGATCTGTTTCTTATAACGCCAGGCCGCGGCCCACGCCGCGGTGAATCCACCGGCGGGCCGGGCAAGCTCGGTCGCCTCCACCGGGATCCAGAGTCGACCCTTATGCGCCACCCAGGACTCCTCGGAGAAGAGATTCCCGGGAACCTCGCCGGCGCTTGCTGGAATCGAAGACAGGCCGCTGTCAAACATCATGATGACATGGCTCGAACCGACCACCACCGCGGTGGGAATGTCGGCAGCCTCCAGCACCGAGCAGCACAGCACGACGATGTCATCGCAATCACCGGAGCGCCGCAGCAGGGTCTCCCCGGGATAGTTAACTCGATCGCTGGTTTCCACTCCTTCTGACACCGACACCGGCGTCCGCGCATCCGGCTTATAGCCGATCTTATGGCCGTTCAGAGCGCTGAGAAGGGTCACCGCCGTGACCATTTGTGCGGGAGGAAATTCATACGGTGAGACTCCCGGCCGATGCCCCCAGGCAGAATCGACGAAGGCCTTCACTGCGGCATCATTTGAATCGACGAATACCGCCACCTTGCTGGGATCCTGCCAGTTGAAGACATGATAGTCGTAGATGGTGACCGCCCTGTTGGCCGAGGCCAGCAGCTCCCGGCCCTCCTCCAGGCGAACCGCCGCGGTCACCTCCAGGGATCTCTCGGTCACGATCTTCCGGGAGAGCAACGGGTTCAATCTCTTCGTCCAGGTCTCTCCCGGCGCCAGTTCTGGAAGTTCAAATCTCAGGCCCTCGACCAGGTAGCCCCGGCCCTCCCCCTCGAGGGTGAACTCCACACAGGCCGCCTGGAGCGCCCTTGAGGTGGTGTTCCTGACCCGGACCTCGCCGATCCCCTTCTCCCTGTAGGAGTGAAAGAGACTCGAGTAGATCGGACCGAGGTCAAGCTCGACAGCCGGACGGCTCGCGAGAGACCCGGCCATTCGAACCGGACCACCGGCGAAATACCAGCCGGCCAGCAGAAGAGCGGCGCAGACGGCGGCCGCGCTGAAGAGGATCGCCCTTGTCGATCTCCGCGAGGAGCGCTCGAGCTCCCGGCCGAGGGTTCTGCAGACGCCCTTGACCCCTCTCTCCTCCGCTCCTTCTCTCCCCGGCTCGGCGAAATCGGCGGGGTTGAAGTTGACCGTAGAGTCGTTCATATAATCGATCGAACCGGTAGCCGCGAAGACGAACTCCGGGCCATTACGGCAGAGCCGGATCACGTCGCCGTCCTCCAGCTTCTGCTCGAGCACCTCCCTGCCATTGAGGTAGGTTCCGTTCTTCGAGTCAAGGTCGCGCAGCAACCAGCCGCGGTCTCCCTCCTCATCGAGAAAGATGAGCACGTGACGGGTAGACACGACGGGGCTGTCGACCACGACATCGTTACCCTGGTCTCGTCCAACGCTCAGCCGCGGGCCCTTCAATGCGACCAGCCGGCCTCTTAAGGATCCCCTGCGATGGACCAGCGCCGGTCCGCTCACGGGGCTTTCGCTCTTCACCAAAGGATGCTCCCCTGGGTTCTCTTCTCTTCAGCTTTCCCGCGGGAGCTTCCCCGCGAGTTCACAACTTCTCTCTCCCGACGAGGTCGATCGAAGACACGCCGGTCCCGCCATTGTTGCCATCTTCGACTGCCGCATCAAGCATTCGAGGCTCTGGAGGATATTCGGAAGTTAGGCTGGCCGGGCGCGACGCGGGAGAGAAGAACCTATAGACCGCTCTCGCAGCCAAGCTCGTCGGTATCCGAGGCATCTCTGCCCGGCGCGGGGTAGGGCGCCAGGGGGGCGCGGCCGCCGCGGTAAAGGAAATCAAGGACGCGGATGGCATCGGTGACATTGAGCCGCCCATCGTCATTCGCATCGAGGGCGTCCTGGCAGCTCGCCGGCGCTCCGGCGAAAAGATGCCTGACGATCTTGACCCCGTCGCTGATATTGACGACCCCATCGAGATTCGAATCGCCGCGAATAAACTGCGGAGCCGGAGGCAGAACCACGATGGACCACTGGTTCGAAACCTGCCCATCAACATTGCGAACCTCGACCGTGGCGAGGCCGGGATCAACCCGCTCCGGGACGAGGAGGATGACCGTACCCGGATTGTCGCGGTTGAATCCGGGCGAGACCTCCAGCTCGTCGTTGCCGCCGCGAAATACCACCGTGATGCCCTCGTGAAAATCGCTTCCCGTAATAACCAGGCGCTCCCCGAGACCGATTGGATTGGGCTCGGCGGCGGTGATGATAGGACGCTCCCAGCCGGCCGTGCTGGTGACCGTGATGGTGTCGGTGTCGACCACCTCGCCCCGGTCGTTGAAGCCGAGAATCTCGATCTCGTTGGCGCCGGCCACCAGGGGAATATCGTCAATGCTCCAGTCGCGAAGATCTCTGTTGGAAAAATTGGCGGCCAGGTCTTCGACGAACTCACCATTTCTCGAAAGCGAGAGCGTGAAAACATCGGCCGGTGATTCCCCATCGAGATCGATGAAGGGCGAGGCTCCCTCATGGGTAATGTCGCGGCCGCTGTTGGTCGTGATCCGCAGGCGAACGGCGGGATAGCAGGCTGCGTCAACCCGGCTGCGCAGGTAGTTGTTTCGACTATTGACGAAGTTCGAAATGCCGCCGGTGCTGCCGACGCCGGCGCTCGAGACCTGTGACATATAGGCGCTCAGGGGCGAGCGGCCGCCGGTGTAGAAGAAATTGTCGATCATGCCCTTGAGGATCCCGTAGTACATCCTCTTCACGCGGGGGCGGTTCAGCAGCCGGGTCACCTCGCTGAAGTGATTGGAAATCGTTCCTGATGGATTCGATGGCATCGTCGAGAATTCTCCTCCCCCGGCATTGCCGAAGGTCAGCTCGAGATCCCAGGGGATCAGCCGCCAGAGACCATCGGAGGGAGCCCTGTAAAAATAACAGTTCTTTCCACGGCGTCCGCCCCAGGTGTCCCAGTGATCGATATTGGTAACAATGGCGAGAACACGCAGGACCTCCTCAACATCCATCATCGAGAAGACGGAATTGTCGAAGGCCGTACTCGAGGTGGTGCGGGAGTCCATCAGCCGGGCAAGCGCTATGAGCGGGGTAAAATCGTCCTCTGTCTTCCTGTTGCGCAGGGCGAAGTACCAGCGGTAGTTTTCCTTATTGTTGCCCCCGCCAGTACTTCCGTACGGAGGAAAGAGCAGGCGACCCTCGGCGTTTCCGGTCCGATTGCCGCTGTCGTTGAAGCTGAAACGGTCATCCATCTCGTAATGCGCCCCGGAGGGACCTTCCGATTCCGGAAACCAGAAATTGATATACTGGCGGTTGGGCTTATCGAGAGCTTCATAGGTCCCCGTCCTGACGTCATTGAGCTGGAAGCGGACCAGCGTCTGGAAATCGAAATAGGGCAACAGGGAAGAGCCGGCGTTGCGGCGCATCATGTAGTGCGCGATGCGCTCCTTTCCATCGGAAGAATGCTCGTCGAGATTGAACGCCGTCTTGCGTCCATGGAGAGGTTTGTCCTTGGGAATCTTGAGCGAGAAGCTCTTCTCAAAACCACCGCCGCCGGGACGAAGCCAGGGGCTGCCCGCGAAACGAATTCGCGAACCGTAATAGATATCATCGCCGCCGAAGACAAAGGAGCCCTCGAGCATCTTATTGGAGAGCACCCGCCGGCTGCGCAGCTCATTCTCATGCTCCTCGTGCATCACGAAGCGGTAGTTGTGATGGTTCGTGGAGGGGTTACGGGTATCGTGACGGTAGATATTGTAGAGCTCCTCGGTGCGGGAGGCCGACAAGGGGTTCACCACCGGGGCGTGGGAGCGCCCGAGGATATCCCGCGGAAATCTCTCTGGCCGACCGTCCGAATCCTCGGCCTCGATGTAATAGATCACACGGGTGCCATTTGATTGTCCCGGGATGGTGCCTGTATACTCGCCCGGCTTCTCGGCCGCGCGCATCGTCACCCGGGCGAACGAACCCGAGACGGTATTGATGCGGTAGAAGAGCTCGACCTGGCTGACGCCATCCGGATCCCGGACGCGGGCGGTCACGGTCACCGACTCGCCGCTGCCGGGTACGGCCGGATCCTGGGAGACCTTGTCAATCGCGGGGCCCATATTCGCGGAACCGTACCGCTCAATCTGGCGGAGGGTCACCGAGTTGGGCTCGCCGGGCGACCCGAGGGTCGGCGGAACTTCGAGGAAATGGCTGCCGGCGATTCCGGGGCTCGAGGCATTCCCGACATTGTAATCGCCGATACAAAGAATGGAGGCGCTGCCGATCTTCCACTTCGCATCGAAGCGAACCCTGTAGCTGGTGCCATTGGACTGGCTGCTGGTATTGCATTCGATCCGGTTGACCTTGTAATCGCCTCCGCCATTCCAGGCGATCAGCTTCAGGCTGCCGTTGCCTGCGATCACCTCGTCATTGTCGGTTGTCCGGCCGGAGCTGATATGGGTTCCCTCGATCCTCCAGCCGCTGGTATTGCTGTTGAAGGTGCCGTTGGAGACCATGTTCGAGCCGCCGTTGGAACGCGTCAGCTGGATGTTGTCAACGATCGCGATGCCCTCGGCCGGCAGGAGCATCCCCAGGTCGGAGTCTCCGCCCCCGTGGGTGGCTGTATGGGTAAAGGTATTCACCCGCGCCTCGCCGGAATCGTCGCTGGCATCCCAGGAACCGGCGACCGAGCTCTCGCTGTGCGGATCAATCCGTTCGAGCGACGCTCCCCCGCCATCGGCCCAGCGCGGCCATTCTCCTCCATCGTAATAGCGCACCTTGTCGGCGATATTCCCGGAGGCATCCCTGAGCCGCAGGCGCTCTCCGCCATTGGCCAGGCTGCCGCTGAAGGATGCCTGGAGAAGCACATCGGGCCCAAGCCCGTAGTCCCGGCTGATCTTGGCCACCGAGTTGGCAATCACCAGGTAGTCGCCGGCGCCGATCACCGTGCCGGGCGGAAACTCGTAGCCGCCCACGCCCTCGACGCTCCAGCCGCTGATGTCATGCGCCGTAGCGCCGCGGTTGTAGAGCTCGATAAACTCATCGCTTTCCAGGCCCGAGATCGGATGGTACATGATCTCATTGAAGATCACGTCGTTCACCACCCCGGTATCGTTCGCGGCGCCCGGGGTCGGAAGGGCCGCCCGGGCGAAAGATTCCTGCCCATCAGGATAGCGCGCCTCGCTGCGGCCAGGCACCTTGGGCTCGAAGATGCGGGCATCTACAACCCGGGTTCCGGCTGGGTTGACGAGCGCCACCGAGACGCGGTCCCGGACGCCCTCGACGATGGAGAAGTCCATGCCCAGCTGAGCCTCGGTGAAGAAGACGAAGCCGCGCGCGGGAATGCTCGTTCCTTCGGGAATCGTAAACAAGCGCAGGTTGCTGTAATCATCGCTCAGGTGAAAGCCGCCGAGGTCTACCCGTGAGAAGCTCTTATTGTAGAGCTCGATGAAACGCGGACCGTTGGCGGGCAGGAAGTGGCCCTCGTTGACCGCCACCGGAAGGGTCTCCAGGTCTCCGGGCTGGATCTCCCTGCGGCTCACCAGCGTCGGGATGAAGGACAGGTCGGAGCTGCTCAGGTTGGTATTGTGAACACTGACGGCCAGCACGTTTCTCCCTGCGTTAAGAGCGGCCAGGGGAATCGTGATCTCGGCGTTATCCTCGTCGGGAGCATCCCCCACCGTCCCATTGGCCTCGGTATCGTTGTCAACATTCCCGCCGGCCATGTTGACCCGCCCCACCTCCTGGGAATTGAGGTAGACCACGAAGCCATCATCAAAGCTCACGTTGAGAACCACCGAGCCGAGCTCCTCCGGGCTCTCCACCTCGAAAATTTTCCTGCAGAAAACTGTCAGGTAGCTGTTGCGCATATCATCGAGCTCGGTGCGATCATCACCGTCACCATAGCCGATGCCGGTGGGGCCGCTCTCCCAGCCCGAATCATCGAAGTCAAGCTCCCGCCAGCTGGCGGGAGGATTGCTGTTGCCGCGAAAATAGCTCCAGGTCGAGTTGTCGGAAATCATCACCGCGTCGACAAAGCTCACCTCGGTGTTGAAGTTGGTCCGGCCAGGGGTGCCGCCCATCTCCGAGCTCAGCTTCCAGCTGTCAGGATCATCACTGTCGGAATAGGGTCGCTTGATGGCCAGGGTGTGTCCTGTACCCTTCGCCCCGCCAGGCCACTGCCCGCGGTCATTGTAGCTGACCTTGCTGACCGCCGCGCCCTGGGGATTGGCCAACTCGATGGTCTCGCCGGAATTGTCGAGTGTCCCGATGAAATCGCCATGCGTATTCGAAACACCGTACCTGGCCTGGACAGCCTCCTCGTCGCGACAGATCACCAGGTAGGAGGTCGCGGGAATAAAGCTCCCCTCCGGGAAAACATAGCTGATCCCGCGCGTAAAGCGGTAACCGGAGAGATCATAGGGCTCGGAGCCATCGTTGAAGATCTCGACGAATTCGAGCTCCGGACGCGTGACTCCCTCGCTGTCGGCTGGATCAAAATGGATCTCTGTAATAACGATCTCAGCCCGGGCCGAGGCCATGGCGAAACAGAAGAGAACGAGATACCCGGAAGCCAGGATAGCGTGCCGCCAGGCCGCCCCCAGCTCTGCGCTTTTCAGTTTCATCGAAGCCTCTATTTCCTGACGAATCGGTAAGGACTGCCCATCTCCAAGGTTAAGCCCTGCGATGCCCGATTGCCATCAGTACTTGATCTGATTCAGCAGACCGACCGGCTCAACACCCGGGCTCATAGCAGAAGGCATCGTCCGCGTCCTCCAGGGCGCCGCAAAGCGGAAAAGGTGCCGGGGGAGGAGAGCCGCCCATGAAAAGAAAACGCAGGGTGTAGATCGGCCGCGTGATTACGAGGTGAGCCCCCTCCCCGGTTGAGTCCGCCGCCGCTGGACAGGGGAGCTCATCCCCGAGAAAGAGAAAGCCCAGGGTCGTCAGGACATCCGCGAGGTCCAGCACCCCATCGAGATTCGCGTCTCCCCGCATGAAAGACAGGGGCGGCCGGGGATCACTCTTGTTCAACCTGAACTCATCCAGCAGTTGGCCTTCGATATCCAGCGCCCGGCCGCGCAGCTCGGTGGTGGATATGTCAAAGACCAGGCAATGGTTTACGGACTGGAAGGTCCGTATATAGGGATGGTCCCTGGCCCCCTGGAGCTCTCCGTAAAGATGCCCGCCGCCGCCGCCGGTGACGATATAGACCGTGCCTTGCGGGCTCCGGAAAACGGGATCCTGCCATCCATCACGGAGCACCCGGCCCCGCACGGGATAGGACCGCTGGTAGTTGTGATCATGTCCGCTGCAGACCAGGTCGACTCCGTACCGGTCGCAGAGCTCGGGAAGCTCCCCTCGTATCGGGTGATCAAAATTGGCGTAGACTCCGGCGGTATAGATCGGCAGATGCTGGTAGATGATCAGCCAGGGAGTCCCCCGGGAGCGGGCGGCGGCGAGATCCCGCTCGGCGAAGGCAAGCTGTTCATCCA
>CAJWMA010000103.1 GCA_913042995.1 uncultured bacterium
TTCCGTCCTTTTTCTTTTTCTCCAGGCGCCTCTTCTTTCTTTCCTGGAGAAGGCGTTTCTTTTTCGCCTCGGCTTTTACCCCGGCAGCGGCGGCGATTTCAGCAAGGGCCCCGGAATATTTTTTTCTGACAGGCTCGTATTCCGGGTTGGCGCAAACCTTGTGCCAGCGAAAGTAGACCTGGGCCAGCCCGGCTTCGCTTTCAGGCGCCTGTCCCTTGTCCCCGGTCTCGGCTATCCAGTTGGCGAGAAGTTTTCGATGAGCTTCGAGCTGGTCCGCGAATTCGGGCTTGCCCGCGAGATTGTTGATCTCGTGTGGATCGTTCAGGTGGTCGTAAAGCTCTTCGGCCGGCTTTCGGGCGGCCATGAATAGGGCCTGGGTCTTGTCCAGCTTTCCCTGGGCGTAGAGCGTCTTCATCTCCTTGGTGTAATCTCGAGGGTCGCGGTATTGAGGCTGCATCCAGGGTCTGTCCGTGAGGTAGTTTCTCAGGTACCTGAACCTGCTGGTGCGTACAGTCCTGATTTTCTCGATCGAATAGTCGCAGCGGTCCCTGGCTGATATGACAAACGATCGAGGCTTGTAGCCGGGAGCGAATAGATCTTTACCCTCCATGTAAGCCGGCGGAGCGATGCCTGCAAGGGCGAGAGAGGTGACGCTGATGTCGATTCCGCTTACGAGATCTCTCCGGGATGTGCCCGCGGGGACCCTGGCTTTTCCGGCCGGCCAGCTGACGACCAGGGGGACTTTCACGCCTTCTTCGTAGACAAACTGCTTGTGCCGGAGGAGGCGCATTCCATGATCCGTAAAAAAGAAGATGGCGGTATCCTGGAGAAGCCCGTCATTCTTCAACTCGGTGAGTATGGCGCTGACTTCCTGGTCGGTCTTGAGGACGCAGTCGTAATGATGGGCGATTTCCCGCCGCACAATCGCGGTGTCGGGATAGTAGGGAGGCACGACCGCCTTGGATGGATCGACGGTTTTTACGGGTCTGTTCTTTCCTCCCTTCAGCTGGATCTGGGCGAAGAAGGGTTGGCCTTTTTTGCGGTTCCGCCAGTGATTGGAGCCAGAGTAGAGCTTCGATCGGTCATAGATGAAGTTGTAATCATCCTTGCCCTTGTTGTAGGTGAAGTAGCCGGCTTTTCGAAAGAGCTCCGGGACCGTGAGAACGCCCTCCGGGAGGCGGATCATGCCCAGGCTGGGGAATCTTCCCGCTGAATTGTCCCTGGAGCTTCGATGGTTGTGGATGCCGAAGGTCGTTTGCATCGTGCCGGTGATCAGGGCTGACCGGGTGGCCGAGCAGACTCCAGCCGGCATGTAGGCGCGATCAAAACGAACTCCGTTGGCGGCCAGGGAATCTATCGTCGGGGTTTTGATGGTCTTGTCGCCGTAGCAACCCATCCAGTCGTTCATGTCCTCGACATAGAGCCAGAGGATGTTGGGCCGGCTGGGGTCGGCGGCATCAGAGGCGCCGGCCAGAGAAAGAATGAACGCCGTAATGAAAATCGACAGGAGAAACATGACTCCATCCTTTTTGAGAGATGAGTTGGGTGATTTTGCGGCAAGAACCCGCCGTGTCTTTGTGCCCGGGAGCCGCTTCGGCCCGGGCCGCGAACTTCCGCTAATAATACAACAGGTCCCGTAAATGCCTTATGGAGTAATACAGGGACCTTTCAGAAAGCTGTGAATGGCCGTATTTGACTTTAGGGGCAGATAGGGTGAAACTTCCTCAGACGCGGTATTTTCGCGCAAGGAAGGGCTATATGAAGACGGACATACAGATTGAAAAGGCTACACCGAAGCTGCCGATTTCTGAAGTCGCCAGCCGCCTGGGCCTGGGTGAAGATGACTATCTTCCCCATGGGCGACATATAGCCAAGCTTCCATACTCGCTCCTCAAGCAGGGCAAAAGGAAGGCCAAGGGGAAGCTTGTGCTGGTAACGGCAATGAGCCCGACTCCTTCCGGCGAGGGGAAGACGACGACATCCATCGGGCTTGCAGATGCGCTGAACCTGATTGGGCGGAAGACCAGCCTTGCGGTTCGCGAGCCATCTCTCGGGCCTTATTTCGGTATCAAGGGTGGAGGAACCGGGGGCGGGAAGGCGCAGATCGTACCGGCGGAGGATATCAATCTTCACTTCACCGGCGATATCGCGGCTGTGGCCAAATCGGCCAATCTCCTCGCCGCCTTGATCGACAATCATCTTCACCATGCGAACAAGCTTGGTATTGACCAGAGGCGCATAACCTGGAAGAGAGTTGTGGATCTTAACGATCGAGCCTTGCGCGACATCGTCATCGGGCTTGGCGGCCCTCTGCACGGTGTCCCCAGGAAGGATGGATTCTACATCGCCCCGGCCAGCGAAATTATGGCCATCCTCTGCATGGCGACCAGCTTTCCGGATCTCAGGAACAGGATCAAGAAGATCATCTTCGGCTATACGCGTGACAGGAAGCCGCTGACCTGCGAGGACCTCGGTGTCGACGCCGCCATGTCGGTGTTGTTGAGGGACGCGATCCTGCCTAACCTCGTGCAGACCCTCGGGCACTCCCCGACCTTCGTCCATGGCGGGCCATTTGCAAATATCGCCCATGGGTGCTCTAGCGTAATCGCCAGCAGGCTGGGCTTGCAGATGTCCGATTTCCTCATTACCGAGGCCGGGTTCGGGTCCGATCTCGGAGCCGAGAAGTTTTTCAATCTGAAGTGCAGACTGTCGGGGCTGCGCCCTGATGTCGCGGTGATCGTGGCGACACTCAAGGCGGTCGAATTTCACGGTGGCTACAGCTCGGGCGGCGGTTGGGACAATCTCAGCCGGCATATCGACAATGTTCGGCAGTTCGGCGTCACGCCTGTTGTGGCGATCAACCGGTTTCCGAATGATTCTCCAAGGACCCTGAATCGTCTTCGGAAAGCCTGCGAGAAGAAGCGTGTTCGTTGCGCGGTGTCCGATGTCTATCGCAACGGCGGCGAGGGCGGAGTCGAGCTTGCCGAGGCGGTCAAGGCGGCCGCGGCGAGATCAGACTCTAAAAAATTCAAGTTGCTCTATCCTGACAAGATGAAGCTGAGAGACAAGATCCAGACGATTGCCAGGAAGGTCTACGGCGCGCGCGGTGTGAACTACACCAAGGAGGCCTCCGGCCTGCTCGATCATTTTGAAGAGATGGGCTTCGGGAAATTGCCGATCTGCATGGCGAAGACACCCATGTCCTTTACCGACAACCCCACTCTTGTCGGGGCGCGAAAAGACTTCGACATCACGGTGACCAGCGCCATGCTTTCCGCCGGGGCGGGTTTTGTTGTCGCGATCGCCGGGAACGTGATCCCCATGCCGGGCCTCCCAAAGGTGCCGGCCGCCCTGCGGGTGAGGATTGACGACGAAGGCAATCTCATCGATATGGCCTGAGCCCGAAGCCGGGGGCAGCCAGGAAGGTCATCGGAAGACTCCCTATCCCTTTTTCTTTCGCTCAAGATAGCCGCGTACGAAATCCTCGATGACCAGCTTCTTGATCCCGTTGGCCTTGGCAACCTCCTTGGTGCGATCGACCGGGATGCCCCACCTGGCTCCCAGGTACAGGGACCAGAGCCCCCAGATTCGATTTCCATTAGAGCCATTGATGAGGAGCGGCTTCTCCGCTTCGGACAGGAGCTGGATGAAAGCTTTGGCCTGGGCGTCATCGAAGCTGTCCGGCCCAACCGGAAAATGAACAAAGGTGAGCTCGAGGCCTTTCATGTGGGGTTCCATCTCGAAGCCGAGCCCGCCGAGTTCCCGGTCCATCCTGACATTGATGATGGTTTTGACGCCGTTGTCCTTGGCGAATTGAAAGTCCGGCTGGGGGAGCTGTCCCGTGAGGATATAGTCCTTGCCCATCTCAAAGCATCTCCCTCTGAGGGGGACAAGGGCCTCCGACTCTTCAGGGGCAAGGAGCGCCGCGTTGAAGGTCGGCTCGGCATTTTCTTTTTTGGCCTGCAGGGGGCTGCAGCCGCTGAAGATCGAGGCTGCGCTGAAGCTGAGGGCGATTGAAAAGAGGGTTCTTAAAGTGTTCTTCAAGGGGGCGTTGCTCACGACTGTCGGCTCCTGGGTTCCCAGTAGTTGATATTTCAGCCAGCGATCCTTGCTGGGCCAAAAGAGTATAAACTGTCGGCATTCAAGCCCGAAAGTTCCTTTTGCTTTACTCTGACGGCCTTTGTTCCGGGCCTATTCAATTTTCCTGAACACCCGGGTTTTCAGATCTATTTGGCTCAATGAAGAGCTTTATCCCTTCCCTCCCTCCATTTATACTTACCCGCGGATTGAAGCTGTAACCTCGTAGACCGATCGATGATGAAAATGCCTCGACCCGCTATGCGCCTGTTTATTCTACTGACCTTGTCGGCTATTTCGTCCCCGGGCGTGGCCGAAGAGAAGCTTTCTCCCCAGGAGCTCGAATTCTTCGAAAACAAGGTGCGCCCGCTGCTTGTGGAAAGGTGCTACAAATGCCATTCCGCTGGCCGGAAAGCTCCCAAGGCAGAGCTCTTCCTCGACACTCGCCAGGGTGTCCTTGAGGGAGGAGAGAGCGGAGCCGCGATGGTGCCCGGGAAGCCTTCCATGAGCCTTATTGTCGAGGCCATCCGGTACGAAAACCCTGATCTCCAGATGCCGCCTAAAAAGAAACTCTCCTCGGCGGAGATTGCCGTTATTGAGAAATGGGTAGAGATGGGGGCGCCGGACCCAAGGACGGGAGAGAAGGCGGCTTCGGAGGATGAAGATGCTTTCGATGTCCTCGAGCGAAAGAAGGCTCATTGGTCCTGGAGGCCGGTCAATAAGCAAAAAGTTCCAGCTGTAAGAAACGCCGCGTGGCCGCGCTCCGGCCTGGACAGGTTTGTGCTCGCTGAGCTCGAAAAAGCAGGGATTGATCCAAATCCGGATGCTTCCAGGAGAACCCTCATCAAGCGGGCCTATTACGCATTGACCGGCCTGCCCCCCGGTATCGATGAGGTCGAGGAATTCGTTGCGGACAAATCACCAGGCGCCTTTTCGGCGCTTGTCGACAAGCTCCTGGAGTCTCCTCATTTTGGAGAACACTGGGGCCAATATTGGCTGGACCTGGTCCGTTTCGCTGAGACAAAAGGGCACGAAGCGGACTATCCCATTCCCGAGGCCTGGCGGTACAGGGACTATGTTATCAGGAGCCTCAACGCAGATGTGCCCTATGACCAGTGGATTAAAGAGCACCTGGCCGGCGACCTGATCGCCGAGCCGCGCATCGACCCGGAGCTCAAAACAAACGAGTCCATCCAGGGGACAGGTTTCTGGCACCTTGGAGAGGCGACTCACTCCCCTGTGGACATTCGCGGGGAGGAGGCCGATCGGATTCATAACCAGATTGATGTTTTCTCGAAGACCTTCCTCGGCTTGAGCCTGGGTTGCGCTCGCTGCCACGATCATAAGTTCGATGCGATCACGCAGGCGGACTACTACGCGATGTACGGCTACATCCAGAGCTCCGGCTTCCAGCTCGCTGATGTTCTCGAGCCGGCAAAGAAAAAGGATGCGGCCGCGGCGCTTCGCGGCCTGCGCTTGAGCGAGACACAAAAGATCTACGCCGCGTTCAGCGCGGGTATGCAAGCCCAGCTCCAGGGGCTGCCCGGATACCTTGAAGCAGCCTCCGAGGTTTTGCAGCTGGGGCCTCTTGAGAGAGCGGCGGAGACAGACACCTCTGATATCCTTTTTGAGGATTTTGAAAAGGCGGCCTATGACGGCTGGACTGTCAAGGGGCAGGCTTTTGGCGTCGGTCCCCGCCGCCAGGGGAATCTGCCGAAACGCCAGGGGGATGTGGCGGCTATAGGCAAGGGCTTTGTCAATTCCCATTCCCATGTCAGCAAGGGGAAGGTGAATGCCGGGGACAAGTTCATCGGCAGCATGCTCTCCTCGCATTTCAAGGTTGAGAGAAGGTTCATCAATCTCCTGGTCGGAGGCGGGCCGCACAAAAACGGCACCTGCGTCGACGTGGTTATCAACGGCAAGCCCGTTGCTTCAGTTGTCGGGCCCAGCTCCAACAAAATGATTCCTCGTTCGATCGATGTGGGCGCCTGGGCTGGCTCTGAAGCTCAACTCAGGATTCTCGATAATGTCAGGGATGGCTGGGGGAATATTGGTGTGGACCATATTGTCTTCAGCAATAAAGCGGCTGCGGGGCCTGCCGAAGCGGGTGAAAATTCCGGGCTGGCTGGCAGGATCGCGGCTGTCGCGGGTAAGCGAAAGCTGCAGGCAGAGGTTCTGAAGAGGGTGGTGGCTCATGTCGAGAGGGCCGGGAAGGATCTCCATGATCCGCTTCATGTCTTCGCGAAGGTAAGCGCCGCCGGCGATGCAGGAAGTGCAGAGAAAGTCCGGTCTTCAATTGTCGGGCAGCTTGAGGCGGCGGAGAGGGAGCACCAGGGCAGGTTGGCAGGCCGAAAGGTCGTCAGCAATGTGAAGAACGGAGAGAGAAATTACCTGAAGGTCGAACGGAAGTGGTCGGAGAAGAAGGACCTGGTCGTTGATTACAGCAGAGCTGGCCAGGGCGAATGGATTGTCAGCGGGCACCGGTTCGGGGCGGCTCCTTTGGCTGTTGGCGAGCTGCTGGTCGGGAGCGAGGGGCTGCCAGTTAAGGAGTTTGTGACGGTTGGCCGGGCTGACGGGGATGAAGCCTCACGAAAATTCCACGGTATCCTTCGCACACCTACCTTCGAGGTCGTTGGCGACACGGTCTGGTACAGGGTCAGGGGCAGCTGCGAGGCTTTCCTGGCGGTGGATTCTCATAGAACCGTTCATGGGCCGCTTCATGGCGGTGTCAGGAAAAGAATCAAGGGGGATCCGAAAACCTGGCGTTGGCATTCCCATCCGGTCCGGAATTATCTCGGGCATCGGATCCATATCGAGTTCAGTAATTTCAGCGAAAGCTTCGCTGTCGGCAGGGTTGAATTCAACGCGGGGTCGCCTATCGATCCATCTCCAGTCAACAAGGTGCTTCTTCAGCATATTGTCAGACTCAAAGATCTCGAGACCCCAGGCCTGGCCAAGGCGCTGGCGACGCAATTGGCCGCCAGCCTGGCCGCCCTCGCTCCGGGGGGAGGCGAAGCCGTTGAGGAGAGGGCCGGCCATGCCAGGCTGGTGAACTGGGCGCTAGAGCGAAAAGACATGTTTGAGGCGGTCGATTCGGGAGGGCTTGTGAAGCTTGTCTCGGCCTATCGGAAAAGCAAAGCCGAGATCGAAAATACTATCCCAGGGACCTTGCGAACATTGGCCCTGCTTGATGGGAATGGGGAAAATGAGCCTCTCCATATCAGGGGGAACCATAAAAACAGGTCTCGGGAAACCGTCCAGCGTTCAATCCTGACAGCCCTCAAGGTTCCTGGTAAAAAGCCCGCGGCGTCCTTGAGGGGAAGCGGTCGGCTCGACCTGGCTCACAGGCTGGCCGATCGAAACAATCCCCTGGTGGCGCGTGTTATGGTCAACAGGATCTGGCACCACCTCTTTGGGAGGGGAATTGTTGAGTCCTGCGATGATTTCGGGGTCATGGGTTCGCCGCCTTCTCATCCGGAGCTTCTTGATTGGCTGGCTTCCCGATTCATGGAAAAAGGCTGGTCCATCAAGGACATGATCCGGACCATCCTGGCCTCCAGAACCTATGGCATGTCCAGCGCCCCGCAGAAGAAGGGAAATGAGCTGGACCCGCAAAATAAGCTATTGCACCGAATGTCGATCCTGAGGCTGCCTGCTGAGGCTATTCGTGACAAGGTCCTGGCTGTTTCCGGACGACTGGACAGGAGACTGTTCGGCAAAGGTGTCATGGTCCATATCACAGAGTTCATGCGCGGCAACAGGAGTCCGGGCGGAAGCGGTCCCGTTGATGGCAATGGCCGGAGGAGCATCTACACCGAGGTCAGGAGAAATCACCTGCCCGCCATGCTGCTCGCCTTTGACCGTCCCGTTCCGTTCATGACCATGGGCAAGAGGGTGCTGTCAAATTCTCCGGCCCAGGCGCTGATTCTTCTGAACGACCCGTTTGTTCATCAGCAGGTTGATATCTGGGGCAAGAGACTTCTTGCCCAGGAGGGGCTGGATGACACGGCCTTGCTGCGCCAGGCCTACGGAGCCGCCTTTCATCGGGCGCCTCGCGCGGCTGAGGTCTCAGCTGCTGTGGGTTTCCTGAAGGAGCAGGCGAGGCTCTATCCTCAAGATTCCAGAACTCGGGCCTGGAAGGACCTTCTTCATACACTGATGAACGTCAAAGAATTCATTTTCATCAATTAACACTGCCGCGAAACCAGGGCGACGAATCAATGCATTGCCGGAGATATTTAGAAGGCCAACTCAGCAGGCGCCAGATGCTGAAAAACAGCTCGGTCGGATTTGGCGCCCTGGCGCTGGATGTGCTGCTTTCGCAGGATTGCAGGGCTGAGGCGGAGGGGCCGCTTGCTCCCAGGAATTCGCATTTTGAGGCCAAGGCCAAGAGCATCATTTTTCTCTATATGGATGGCGGCGTGTCCCAGGTTGACAGCTTCGATCCGAAGCCTCGTCTCAATAAGGAGCACGGCAAGCCATTCAGTTTGAAGATGGAGCCGACCCAGTTCAATAACATAGGGACCGTCTACCGCTCCCATTGGGGCTTCGCTAAATATGGCCAGTGTGGGATGGATATCAGCGGGCTCTTTCCCCATATCGCTACCTGCGCAGATGACCTCGCGCTCGTCCGCTCGATGACCGCGCCATTTTCCGAGCACAATACCGCTAATTTTTTCCTGCACACCGGGTTTGGTGTGCAGGGGCGTCCGAGCATGGGGGCGTGGGCTACCTATGGCCTCGGGAGTGAATGCCGGGATCTTCCCGGTTATGTTGTCCTCAATGGCGGGCTGATTCCTTCTGGCGGGATGGATAATTTTAACAGCGGCTTTCTGCCCGCGGCCTACCAGGGCTCGATCTTCAAGGCCGGGAGCAAGCCATTGGCCAACATTCGCCGGCGTGAGGCCAGCGATGGGATTCAGCGCTCCAAGATCGCCCTCATGAAGAAGCTTGACGCAGGCGGTCTTGAAAACATAGGCAAGGTCGACAAGCTTGAATCAGCCATCGCCAATTATGAAATGGCCTTCAGGATGCAATCGGCCGTTCCTGAGCTCGTCGACATCAAGGGGGAGACCAGGAAGATCAGAGAGCTGTATGGTCTTGAATCCAAATACGGCCCGACCCGCTCATACGGCCTCCAATGCCTCATCGCCAGGAGGATGGTGGAGAAGGGAGTTCGGTTCATCGAGCTGACCTGTCCGAGAATCTCCGGGAATGACAGGTGGGACGCTCACGGTAATATTCGGAAAAATCATGGAGACAACGCAAGGGCCGTAGATCAGCCAATCGCGGGCCTGATCAAGGACCTCAAGCAGAGGGGTTTGCTGGACTCTACACTGATTGTTTTTACCGGGGAGTTTGGCCGGACTCCGTTTGCCCAGGGCAGCAATGGCCGGGACCACAGCCCTTTTGGTTTTTCTCTCTTCCTGTGCGGCGGCGGAGCCAGGGGCGGCGCCATCTACGGGGCAACGGATGATTACGGGTACCGCGCGGTTGAGAATAAGTGCGATCTTCACGACCTGCACGCGACGATGCTGCACCTGGCCGGGATGGATCATAAGAAGCTGACCTATCGCTTCAGCGGCCGCGACATGCGGCTGACCGATGTTCATGGGAACGTGTTGCACGACATCGTTTCCTGAGCCGAGGGAGGGCCCGGCGGCAGCTTCCTGCAATCTCTTGCCCGCAGGGGGCTGTTCTGGCAGTATGTGTGGCTCGCGGATTTATCAACCAAACAGCAAGAGACCAGGGACATGTCAGCATTTCCAGAAGTCGAAAAAATCGTTTATGAGGGGCCGGATTCAAAAAACCTCCTGGCCTTTCATCACTACAACCCTGAAGAGGTCGTAGAGGGCAAGACGATGCGCGAGCATCTTCGCTTCAGCGTCGCCTATTGGCATACGATGCGGGGGGCCGGAGCTGATCCTTTTGGCGTGGGGACCGCGATCCGCCCGTGGGAGGACGCGAGCGATTCTGTAGAAAACGCCCTCAACCGGGCCCGGGTAGCTTTTGAGTTCATGGAAAAGCTTGGTGTCGATTTCTATTGTTTTCACGACAGAGATGTCGCGCCTGAAGGAGCGACCCTTGCCGAGTCAAACTCCAACCTTGACCAGGTCGTGGCTCTTCTGAAGGAAGAACAGGAGCGAACCGGGATCAAGCTGTTGTGGGGGACGGCCAATCTCTTCAGCAACCCCCGCTATGTTCATGGAGCGGCCACCAGCTGCAACGCGGATGCCTTTGCCTATGCAAGTGCCCAGGTGAAGAAGGCGATCGAGGTCACCAAGGAGCTTGGGGGAGAAAATTACGTTTTCTGGGGAGGCCGGGAAGGCTACCAGAATCTCTACAATACCGACCTCAAGCGGGAGGTCGATCACCTCGCGGCCTTCATGCACCTCGCGGTGGCCTACGCCAAGGAGATTGGTTTTGATGGGCAGTTCCTCTTCGAGCCAAAACCCAAGGAGCCCACAAAGCACCAGTATGATTTTGATTCCGCCAATTGCATCAATTTCATAAGAAGCTACGGCCTCGAGGATCACATCAAGCTGAACATCGAGACCAACCACGCGACTCTCGCCGGCCATACGATGGAGCATGAGCTTGAATACGCTGGAAGCCAGGGCTTCCTGGGCTCCATTGATGCCAACACGGGCGACCTGTTGCTTGGCTGGGACACAGACCAGTTCCCTACGGATATCTACCTGACGACTCGCTGCATGCTCTCAATCCTCAAGTATGGGGGGCTTGTGCCTGGAGGGATCAACTTTGACGCGAAGGTCCGGCGCGAAAGCTTTGAGCCGGTCGATCTTTTTCACGCTCATATTGGCGGGATGGACGCCTTCGCCCGCGGCCTCAAGATCGCCGCGGCGATTCGCGCTGAAGGCATTCTCGATGGATTCGTAACAGAACGTTATTCCAGCTGGGATTCCGGCATCGGAGCTGAAATCGAAGGCGGCGGGGCTTCCTTCGCGTCCCTTGAACAGTACATGCTCGAGAAGGGCGATGTGGAGCCCAATGTGAGCGGGCGCCAGGAGATGCTCGAGAATCTCATCAACACCTATCTCTGATGGGATTCGAGTACCTCATTACTGGAGGCCAGGGTTTTTTCGGCGCCTGGATAGCAAGGCGGCTGCTGGAAGAAGATGCATCCTTTGTTCTGACCGATCTCAAGCCCGATGACCGGGTGCTTCGCCAGGTGCTCAGTGAAGAGGAGATCGGCTCGCTTGACGTCAGGTTTGGCGATGTCAGCTCTGGTGAGTTTGTCCAGGATCTCGTAGAGGAGGTTCGGCCAGCCAGGATCATTCACCTGGCCGGACTCCAGGTGCCTACCTGCAAGTCTGATCCCGTCCTCGGGGCGATGGTGAATGTTACGGGGACACTCAATATTTTTGAGGCGGCCAGGCGCCAGGAGGGAGGGGTCGGCTGTGTCGTCTACGCATCGAGCGCGGCTGTGGCCGGTCCCCAGGAGGATTACCAGGGCAAGATTGCCGACAATGCGGCCCATTCTCCAAGAACCCAATACGGCGTCTTCAAGCTCTGCAACGAGGGGAACGCCAGGCTCTACTGGCAGGAACACGGTCTTCCAAGTGTGGGGCTCCGGCCGTTGACCGTCTACGGGGTCGGGCGCGAGGTGGGCATCACGAGCGGGCCTACCAAGGCTATTCGAGCCGCTCTTCTTGGAGAAGAGTTTACGGTCCCGTTTTCAGGGGTGACCGG